>JBAZOX010000093.1:0-9541 GCA_041648535.1 Desulfobacteria bacterium
CATCTAACGAGTCTGTAGGAAAAGCCATGAATTAACAATTGGGCACTTCGTAACCCACTGTTTTTATTGAATATTATTTTTTAAAAAATCTTAAAAATGGACTTTTCCTACAGACTCAACGGTTAAATCAGAGGCACCTTTATGTGACCGCTGCATTTTTTTGTTGGGCAACTGTGAACTCATGATGGTGCAGCCAGCGACTCGCGGGTTCTTGTGAAAATATCCTTTAATATTTCCCGTACCCCGCCAATTGGATGGTCTAATCGAGGCTGTCGAATCGAATCAAGGAGCAAACGACGAATATTCACGTTGCTGGACATGGACATTAAGTGCAGAAAAGGTATGTAATCGCATGTTACCCACGGTATCTCTTTGCGAAGCGAATGACGAAGTGTTTCCTTAGCAACTGTAACATCGTTCTTGACGGTTCGAAAAAGCTTACCAATGTCGCGGACTTTCTCGTTTGGATGAAAGACTAATTCTCGAATGATGCCTTCGTTATTTTTAAACCGTTGCGCAAGAAGGCACGCCATTGCTGCTTGGACGTAATTGTCTGGTTCTACACGAAACGCCTTGCCCAACATATCAATTTGTTTTTTGTCCAGTTTAGTGCGGGAAAGTAGGTAGGCACATTCCATTCTGAGGTATCTATCTCCCGATTTGTCCATGACACGCTTCCAGCAGTGCTTGATAGCCTCATTGCTGAGAGTGCTTAAATACCTCACGGCCCGCAAGCATTCGGCCTCCTGATAAGGGAAAATAATCTGTTTATTCTGGATCATCTTAAAGACCGAGGTTTCTATACTTTTCTTCTTTGGGAATCGCTTAGCTGAGGCTATCAGCTTCTTGGTCAGTTTCATGTCCGCGCTTTTTGAAATTTCAGAAAGGAGCCTTTTGACATAGGCATCACTTTTCACAATGGAATGGGCAGTCATCCACCTATTAAATGCCCGCAAGCTAAGACCCTCTATGGGCCCCCTTGATCCCACGAGTTTCTGTCCATCAAGAGCATCACGTTTGGAGATTTCGGCAAGTTTGTTAAGATAGGCGGATCGATCTTTAGAGGGTATTGGCCTGCCCTTCCAATCCTTCTGAACTGAGTTAATTAGGACAGATAGTTCATCAACTCGGTTGTCTATTAGCAGACGAGTAACTTCACCTCGTGTTTCATCATATATACGCGTCTTGGCCGTTTGAACGTTCAAATGTAACGAGCGAAGTGTTCGCGCCATGAGAAGAATCGCTCGCCGAGCATTCTCTCTCGATTTGGTAAAAGCCCTGACATCATCCATGTATCGAAAATACTTGACATCACATTCTTTAGAAAGTTCATCAAAAGCTATGTCCAGTGGTAACAAAAAGAAGTTGCCTAAGAAACTAGAAACGAAGTTCCCCTGAGGAATGCCGCGATGATGGGTGCGACCATCTCCTGTACGATCACACCACCCCTCCAAGAACTGGCACAGTAGGTTAACCAAAGAAGTTTCGTGTGGAAGATGCTTCAATAAGCTGTCACGCAGGATTGGCAGCTGAATATTCTCGAAATATGCTGCAATATCAGAGGTCGCCAAGAACCAATACCCGTCTTCCTTGAAGACTTTGCGTGTCTTCTCGTCGAAGACTGGCCAAAGTCGGTACCATCCTTCAAACGGATCAACTTCTTCCCGTATCGTTTCTTTCTTAAGGAAAGGCAAATCTGTGATGTCTGTTTCTTTAAATATTGGTCCTTTTTTGGGAATTGGGTTCTTCAGCCGCCAGCTAAACACGGAATCAGGAAGCTTTTTGTCAAGGGCAGGTGCAATAAGGAGTACTAGCGACGACAATACAACCCTGTCCTGAATAGGGATTACCGCTCCTGGTCTAAATGCCAACGGGCCTTTAGGAACTTCTATGCGGAATAGAGGTCTCGGCTGGAATGAGTTTGTTAAGAGTCTATTTATAGTCTCCTGGACCAGCTGACTTAAACTTTGTGCGTAAGTATCTGTGGAGTAGAGGTCCTCAGAAAAATCTTGTCTCGTGTCATCACGAGCCAAGTGCCATCCTCGTGTGATGGTCTCCTTCGTAAGTAGTTCTTTCCACAATTTTTCCATGTTGCTCCAATTTTACTGTGCCCAACAAGTTATTGTACTGACCAGCATATCTCCGAATAAAAAAAGCCTTGACAAACTTAAGTATCAAGATTTGATATCAATGATATTAGCTATTCAAATATTAATTCTTAACATTATTCGCATATCAATATATCAAAATAACAGATGAAAAAGCAAGCATTTAGAAGATAGAGGTTTAATTCTTTATCTTCCAGATCGTGCCTTCAGGTTTGTCTTCCAGGATAATACCCTTTTCGGTCAGTCGATCTCTAATATCATCTGCCAGAGTCCAGTTTTTCTCGGATCTTGCCTTCACCCTTTCTTCTATCAGGCGAAGGATTTCCTTCTCATCTATCTCTATCTCAGATATCCCTTTTAGTCTTTGTTTCTCAAAATAATTCTCCGGGTCTGTGTTGAATAAACCAAGAACAGAGCCAATCTCCTTTAATATCTCTCTTCCGTATTTCAATATCCCAATGGAGTTCGGCGACCTGTCAAATACTCTCTTATCGCTTATATATCTGTTTAGGATCCTTACCCCTTCATAGATATGACCGATGGCGAGGGCAGTATTGAAATCATCGTCCATTGCCTCTTCAAATTTTACAGAGAGAGCGGATAACGTTTCATATACCTCTTTTTCCATTTCATACAGGCTTTCCAATGAGAGACTTTTGTCCTCGTTTTCGCTTGCTGTAAGAGCATCTATATTCTTTAAGGTAGTATATATTCTATCCAGGCCTTTTTTGGCCTCTTCTATGTTTTTATCAGAGAAATCTACTGGGCTTCTATAATGATTGGAGAGTAAGAAAAGGCGAATCACCTCCGGGTCGTATCGTTCAAGTATCTCCTTTATGGTGAAGAAATTTCCAAGGGATTTGGACATCTTTTCTTTGTCAATATTTACAAAACCATTATGTATCCAGTATTTGACAAAAGGCTTACCGGTAGCCCCCTCCGATTGGGCTATCTCATTTTCATGGTGAGGGAATATGAGGTCCTTTCCACCACCATGTATGTCAAATGTCTCTCCAAGATACTTCTGGCTCATTGAAGAACATTCTATATGCCATCCAGGTCTTCCCTTTCCCCAGGGGCTGTCCCAGGAAGGCTCCCCTGGTTTGCTTGCCTTCCAGAGAGCAAAATCCATGGGGTTTTCCTTCCTCTCGTCTATTTCCACCCTGGCACCTGCATGCATTTCCTCGATGGTTCTTCCTGAAAGCCTTCCATACCCCTGGAATTTGCTTACTGAGAAGAAAACGTCATCTTCTATCCTATATGCATATCCGTTTTCAATAAGCTTCTCGATGGTCTTTATCATATCCGGGATATGGTCTGTTGCCTTTGGCTCTATGGTTGGGGGGGCAATTCCCAGTAGTTGCATATCCTTGTTAAATTCTTCTATGTACCTTTCGGAGATCTCCTGATAACTGACCTTTTCGCTTCCTGCCCTGTTGATTATTTTGTCATCCACGTCTGTGAAGTTTCTTATATAGGTTACCTCATAACCCTTATGCCTGAGATACCTGAAGATAATATCAAAGACAATTGTTGAACGGGCATGACCTATATGGCACAGGTCATATACAGTAACCCCACAGGCGTACATGCCCACTTTGCCTTTCTGTAAAGGTTCGAAGTCCTCTTTGCTTTTTGTCAACGTGTTATATACCCTCAATGTCATTCTGTTTTTCTCCTGTCGAAATAGAATTCTCCTGGATATTCCCGAAGCTTTCTCAACTCATCCTTTTTTACACGGTGGGTCAATGTCCTCGGAAAATCGTTTCTATATACAATATATCGGGGAACCTTAAAGTAGGCCAACCTTTCTTCACAGAACTGAATCAACCCCATAGGAGGTACGGTTTCAGGGGTCTCCCCCTCTTTGAGGATAACATATACCTTTACCTCCTCGCCCCGAAGCTCATCAGGAAATGCAATGACAGCCGCTTCTTCCACTTTTGGATGGGATCGGATCACCTCTTCTACCTCTAGAGAGGAGATATTTTCACCGCTCCTTCTTATAATATCCTTTTTCCTGTCAACAAAATAGAAGAAGTTGTCCTTGTCTCTATAGGCATTGTCCCCTGTGTGGAACCATCTCCCTCTCATTGAGGTTGAGGTAGTCTCTGGGTCTTTATAATAACCTTTTAAGACCATAGGTCCTCTCATAACAATCTCACCTACTGTGCCTGTAGGGACTTCTCTGTCATCTTTGTCGAATATCTTGATCTCATTGGGACCCTGGGGTTTCCCGCATGAGCCCTTTTTATGGGGACCATTGATGTGCTCGATGGTTATCCCCCCTTCACTCATCCCCCAGTCTTGAAGCATCTTACATCCCCATCTCTTGCCCAGACGTTCTGCAAGTTCAGGATGCCCGGCGCTCAACACAACTCTAAGGGTATTGTTCTTCTCATCCTCTGTGACCGGCAATTTGTCCAAAAAGGCAAGGATTGCCCCTATACAGTGAAATACCGTAACCTTGTGTTGATATGCCTGCTCCCAGAATTGCCGTGGGTGAAAACGGTCTATGAGGACAAGACTTGCACCACTGATTAAAGATGTCATAGTGATAACCGCTTGGGCACCGATATGGAAGAGTGGAAGAACACAGATAAAACGGTCTTCAGGTGTTACAAGAAGGTTGTTTTTTATTGCCTCTGAAAAGGAGATATAATGAAAATGGCTTAATACACACCCTTTTGGTTCACCTGTTGTCCCTGAGGTATACATGATGGAGAGGACATTTTCTCCTGTAAGTTTTTCTTCCCGTACCGGGATGCTTTCCTCGTTTATAATCAGGGAGAAGTTGATTGCCTCCGGATACTCCTTATTACCTACACAGAAAACAACCTTTAAATGGTGGAAATACCTTCGTTTTCTCTGAATCACATCTTCATAGAGGTCAGGCTCCGTAATCAATGTGTTTGCCTCGGAGTGTTCCATGATATAAGAGGCCTCTCTTTCTTTAAAGGCTACGTTTATGGGGACCATAATTGCGCCCAGCTTAGCTATCCCAAACCAACTATAGAGAAATTCAGGGCAGTTGTTGAGGAATAAAGCCACCCTGTCTCCCTTTTTTACGCCTTCTTTTTTTAATGCAGATGCCACACTATTGACCCTTTTACCAAAAGTGCTGTAAGAAATTTCGACATCCTTGAAGAAGAGAAAGGTCTTATCAGGTTGAATTTCTATCTGGCGTTTCAATACGTCATTCAGATTCATGTCTCCCCCTGGAGAATCTGCTGACCACTAAAAATATCTTTGTTTTCAGCAAGTACTCATTATATAATCAAATGGATTGCTGTCAAATTAAATCCAGACCATTTGATATAAATCTCTTCAGGTAACGTAACCATCAGTTGACAGAGTGGAATCTGAATGTTTACAAAAAGGTCATTTGTCCATGCAGTCTTTTCTCTTTGTAATTTCTTGGCGATCGATTTTCCTTGTCTTTCCAAGTAGTTGTCGTTTTATCAAGTACGTTTTCCCCTTTGGCACGATTTTTGAGTTATCTAAAAAATTTATAGGGGTTGTCAGGTTTTCATATGTTTGAATCTATAATTGATGCCCTTTATAGGATATTGGAAGATTGTGCTTTATGTCCAAGGCAATGCCACGTCAACAGGAGAGTCGGCCAGTTGGGTTATTGTAATGCCGGATTTAACTTGAAGGTGGCGAAGGTGATTTCCCACTTCGGTGAAGAGCCGGCAATTTCAGGAAACAAAGGTTCCGGTGCAATATTCTTCAGTCACTGCAACCTGAGATGTAGCTTCTGCCAAAACTATCAGATAAGCCAACTGGGGATGGGGGAAGAGATGTCTCCTGAAGAGCTTTCAAATAAGATGCTTTCACTCCAAGATTCCGGTTGCCATAACATAAACCTGGTGACACCAACACCGTACTTGCCTCAGATAGTAAGAGCCATTTCAACGGCAAAAGCCGATGGCTTAAGGATACCGATTGTATATAATACAAACGGTTATGAAAGAGTAGAGACCTTGAAATTACTGGAGGGAATAATAGATATATACCTTCCTGATGCCAAATACGGAAGTAATAAAGCTGCCTCTTCTTATTCTGGGGTAGAGGACTATTTGGAGCATAACATCTCGGCTTTGAAAGAGATGAAGAGGCAGGTTGGTAATCTTAAAGTGAACAATATGGATATTGGAGAAAAAGGTATTATTGTAAGACACCTGGTACTTCCAGGAAATGGCGCAGAATCCTTTTCCCTTTTAGATATGGTTGCTGGAGAACTGGGGGTAGACATCTCTATAAGTCTTATGGGACAGTACTTTCCCAGGTATAAGGCATTGGATAGTGAGGCACTGGGAAGAAGACTAACCAATGAAGAATTTGAGGAATACCACTTTGCCTTGGAATCAAGGGGCTTTGAAAATGGATGGGTCCAATACCCAGAGCAGGTTGATGGTGATTTTCTGCCTGATTTTCAAGTGGAAGATGGATGGAATTAGAACATAAAAATGAATGGATGTTCATTTTTTACTTGACGATACGTGACTTGCGTGTTACAAGTAAAGTCTACGAGAGCTTTGAGAAAGTATCCCTTTTTGCTTCAGTTGAAAAAAGCGTGAACTGTGAACCGACAACCGTGAACGGTTACTTTTAGTTTAACAGAAGAGAGTTGGACAATGATATACCAATTAAATGCCGATGTAAGAAATTTTGGGGAAGCCATATCTCAACTCAGTGATGTGGATATATATGCCTGTTATCAGTGCGGGAAGTGTACTGCCGGTTGTCCCATTGTGATGGAGATGAGCCATACCCCAAATCAGATAATGAGATTGATTCAACTGGGACTGAAAGAAGAGGTTTTGAATTCTCTGACACCCTGGTTGTGTGCCTCTTGCGAAACCTGCACAACCCGTTGCCCGAAAGGGGTGGACATCGCCAAGATTATGGATACCATAAGGATACTTGCTCGCAAAGAGGGTTATCAGTCTAAGGAACCAAATGTAGTGAACTTCAATGATATCTTTTTGAAATGTATAAAGGACAAGGGAAGATTACAGGAAACGCATTTGGCTATGGTGTATAACTTAAAAACCAAGCAGTTTTTTAAGGATGCTGATATAGGCCGGAAGTTATTTATGAAGGGAAAGATATCCCTTTCCAGTGATAAAATAAAAGGTACGGATGCGGTTAAGAGTATCTTTGAGAGATCAAGGGCGTTTTTGGGCAAAGGGGAATAGATTATGGTATATGGATATTATCCAGGCTGCTCCTCTCATGGTACGGCCAAGGAATATGATATTTCTACAAAGAAGGTTTGTGAGAGATTAGGATTGAAACTGGAAGAAGTGAGAGACTGGAACTGTTGTGGTGCCTCGCCAGCCCACGCTACCAGTGAAGAACTCGCTCTGGCATTACCCTTCAGAAATCTGGTCCTGGCCGAGAAACAAGGTCTGGATAGCATAATGTCCACTTGTTCCGCCTGTTACAATCGCCTTAAAGTTGCCCATGAGACACTGAAAAAAGCTCCTGAGATATTGGATAGAATAAGCGAAATAGTTGGAGAACCTTATAATAAGACTCTTAAGGTTATCCACTTCCTGGATCTTATCTCGAAGGAGTTTGGTGTAGAAAAAATAAAGGAAAGTGTGGTGAAGCCTTTAACGGGTTTAAAGGCTGTATCATATTATGGTTGTCTTTTGACAAGGCCTCCAGAACTGGTGTCTATTGACCCGGATGCAGAAAATCCCACGATAATGGAGGAGATTATAGAAGCACTGGGGGCAGAATCACCGTATTGGTCTCACAAAACGGAGTGCTGTGGCGCCAGCTTTGCCCTGAGTAGAACGGATATTGTCTTAAGGTTGACCAACGAAATTCTGAAGGCTGCCAGGTTTGCTGATGCGGATTGCATCGTTGTAGCCTGTCCTTTGTGTTTTGCCAACCTGGATATGAGACAGTCACAGATAGCTTCCAAATATGGTGTTAATTGTTCCTTACCTGTCTTATTTATCTCCGAGTTGATGGGTATAGCTTTGGGGATGGGTTATAAGGAACTTGGGATTGATAAGCATATTGTTAGCGCAAAGAATCTATTAAAAGAAAAGGATTTGATCTAGCCACACGACTCAACTAGTAGAGCGTTTCGTAATTAATATGTCATATCGACCCCTTCGCTACTTGTCATTTCGAGCGTAGCGAGAAATCTGTCTGTTCGCTCAGGGCAGGCTCCGGGAGATATCTTCTAATAATGCATATTCATTAAGATTTCTCGCTTTGCTCGAAATGACAGTATTGCATATGTATTTATGAAACGATGTACTAGTATTCCGTTTTCAGCCTATCCACCTTAGAGTAGTTACGTTTTTCTGAACATAACACTGTAACTTACGGATGTCAAACAATTAGTTGGCTCTTAAAAAAGGCAAGTGTTCGTTTGAGCCCCTCCTTCAATGAAACCTCCGGATTCCATCCAAGCTCTCTTTTAGCCTTTGACCAGTCTAAGACACTGCGAAATTGCTCTCCCTTTTTAGCCTCTCTGTGGACACCTTTAACTTTAGACCCAGCAAGAGTCTTTATCTCTCTAAATAGACCGTTAACGGTGGTTTCTATCCCTGTCCCAATATTGAACTCTCCGATAACATCCTTTTCTAAAGTGAGTGCGTTTGCCCTGGCCACGTCCTCCACAAAAACATAGTCACGGGTCTGTTCTCCGCTTCCGTTTATAATAGACTGATCCCCGGCCAGCATTTTTTGGGAAAATATGGCAACAACCCCTGCTTCCCCATACGGGTCCTGTCTTGGTCCATAGACATTACTGTACCTCAGAGAGACATAATTTAGACCATAGGTTTTGTGATAATAATAGAGATACTTTTCGCAAGCCAATTTGGTAATACCATAAGGGCTTAGAGGTTTGGTGGCATGGGTTTCATTTGCAGGAAAACAACTCTGTTCACCATAAATTGCCCCTCCTGTAGAGGCAAAGATAAACTTTTTAATCCCATTTTTGACAGAATTTTCCAGTAGATTTAAGGTGCCTCCAATATTTACATCCATATCATAAAGAGGATCTTCAACAGAATCTCTAACACTTACCTGGGCTGCATGATGTATTACTGCTTCCGGTCTTTCCCTTTCCAGAATTCCTTCTACAACCGAATCCCTTATATCTTCCTTGTATAATACAGCCTTTGGATTCACGTTTTCCTCTTTTCCTGACGAGAGGTTGTCTATTACAATCACTTCGTGGCCGTTATTAATCAACATATCAGATACATGTGAGCCGATAAACCCTGCACCACCTGTCAGCAAAACCCTCACCTTTTGATTCCTCCAATACTGACGGCTTCGTAAAAAGTCCATCTGCGGCGTTCCGCTGCATCCTCAGTCATTGCAGCGTACAGGTAAGTACGCTTCATTCCTTCGGATTTGCGCGCCTTGCATCTGGAGCTTTTTACTGTGCCGTC
>JBAZOX010000094.1:0-9464 GCA_041648535.1 Desulfobacteria bacterium
CCCTGAAGTAAATATCGCTGTAGTTTCATTATTCGAACTGATTGAGAAAGAATGTTTGGATGTCATTGAGACTGAGGGAGATGGTCATGCCGGGGAGTTGGAGACATCTCTAATACTCTACTCAAAACCACATTTAGTGAAAGGTCTGGGAGAAAGTTTCTACCCTCAGATCCCCCCTTATTTTTTGATAAGGGACAAAAGAAAGTACTGGCCTACAGGTGTTTGGGGCGACCCTACAAAAGCCAGTGCTGAGAAGGGCAAGAGGATATTTGATATAGCGGTGGATAAAATCGTCAACCTAAAAAAGGAGTTTGAGAAGTTCAAAGGGTAGTTAGAAAGGGAGATTTTTACGCTATAATTCTTTTATATCTGTTGGGGGATCAATGGGCTGCACTTCAAACTCACCCCTTAGATTATCCAGTATTTCGGTTACTTCCCTTTCAAAATCCGGGGCTATCATTATTTCAACTACACCTTCATGGGGGTCTAATGTTCTCATTACTGCCATTCCATCATAGGCTTCAAGAATAAACTTCAGGAATGCTATATTCTTTCTGTCAACCCTGAAATACCTCTGCATAGTCTTCAAGAAGGATACTCCACACAACTCTTGTGATAGCTCTGAGACCTTGCATAACCTATCGAGAGCTTTGAAGAAGGATACCTTTTCAAAACTTTTTCATAACACCTCGATCCAAAATTTGCAACTCAAATCTGTCTCTGTCAAGCCAATTTAGAAATGTCCTAATTTACAGATGCTATACTGCCCTCTTTTTAGATTAAAAATGAGGGCATAATGGCAAGAAAGGACATTATCATTTTGACGTTACAGTATATTCAATTCAAATCCCCAAATCTATGCTGGATTACGCTCAATATACTTATACTCGCTGTTTCACTCCGTAATATCCTGATACCCATGTTCGCCACATTAAAACCTGCTTCATGGGCTTTTCGTATCTCACTTCTGCTAAATCCTCCCTCTGGACCAACTAAGATAAAGAATTTATTTGCATTTGGATTCAGATCAAAGACTTCCTTTAAACCCGTAGCCCCTTCTTCCTCCCACAGGATAAGTTTAAGGGTATCTTTTAAATCCCTGGTGAGAATTTCTGAAAAATCAACAGGGGAGGCAATGTGAGGGGGAAAGTTTCTGCCGCATTGTTTGGTTGCTTCCAGTGCTATTTTTCGCCAGCGCTCTACCTTTTTAAACGATTTATCATATATTAACCTTGGGATAGAACGATCTGAATTAAAAGGGAGGATTTCAGAGACCCCCAGTTCTGTTCCCTTTTGAATAATAATGTCCATCTTGGAAAGTTTAGGCAACCCCTGTCCCAAGATAATCTCTATCGGAGATTCCCTCTGGGGAAGAAATTTTTTAATTATGTCCACCATAAGTTCTCTGAAACACTCTTCTTTAATCTTAGCATGATACTCCCAACCGGCCTCATCAAACAGAACTACCCTATCCCCTACACCAAGCCTGAGGACCCTGCTTATATGCTTAACGTCTTCTCCAACTATTATCCCTATATTGTCCCTTATCCTGCCCTTTTCAATGAAGAACCTTGGCACATTCTACCTCCATTAAAATTGATGGCTTCGTAAAAATTGCACGCTGAAAATCACTCAAAGACTCACTTCTCCTGAAACTGTAGCATATCTTTCACTTTGCCTACTAATTCCTCCATTATTTCTCCTGCCTTCCCATAAAGAACTACATCAGCATTTCTGTCGCAGGGAGTATTCTCCATATTAATTATAACCAGTTTAGCTCCTCCCTCTATCGCATATAATGGCATCATAGCCGCGGGTTGAACCACCAGAGATGAACCAATTACAATAAAAAGGCCGGCTAACCTTGACCTTCTTTCAGCCTCTTTAGTCTCCTCAAAGGGCATAGGTTGACCGAATGATATAGTAGCCGGTTTCAATATGCCCCCACAATCGTCACAGTAGGGTACCTTTATCCCCTTTTCCAATCTAAATTGAATATCTTCTCTTGAATATTTTTTTTTACAAGTTAAACAGTTAACCCACATGTTGGTTCCATGGAGCTCAATTACTTTGTCATCAGAAAGTCCTGCTTTCTGGTGCAGATTATCTATATTTTGGGTAATAACACAATCGAGTTTACCCATCCTTTCCAACTCAACAATCGCATAATGGGCTTTATTAATTCTGGCATCCACAAGTATATAGTACAGCTCTGAATTCATCTTCCAATACTTTTCCCTTGACACTTCACTTGATAGAAATCTTTGGTATAGGAAATCATCAGGGTTATACTTATCCCAAAGACCTCCAGGGCTTCTAAAGTCTGGGATACCTGACTCAGTACTCACGCCTGCCCCGGTAAAGACCACAATCCTCTTAGATTTAACGATAAAATCTGAAACCTTGCCTATCCCTTTATTCAGGGTTTTATCATTCATAGTTTTACCTCTTATAAAGTAAACCCCGTTAGAAAGGACGGGGCTTTAGACCCCGCCCTTTCTAAAATGAAGAAGTTTTCTGTTGATTCATCTCTACCCCAAGGGGTGGGGCTTTCTAACGGGGTAAATGTCCTACAAATTGCTATAACTTCCCCTTTTCAATATCGATTAGTTGAACTTAGCCCCATTTCAATTAACTTCGAAGTATTTCAAAGAAGGGTTCAAATGTCAAGGGGCTGTTGCCCAAATGGCTAGATTTCGCTTGACAAATTAAAGAGAAGTCATATATTTTCTTTAAAAAAGGTTCCTTTTTGTTGAAGAGGTCTGAAGATTAGTGGGTTCGGGGGCAGACCCGTAGCAATACAACCCAAATGTCGGATCAGCCCCCTTTAAGGAACCCTTAAAAGGGGAGAATAATGAAAGAAATCCTGATTGTTATATCGATAGTAGCTGGATATTTTATATTGAATATGTGGGTTTTACCAAAGCTCGGCATTAACACATGAATGAAAAAATCGTGTACGGTTGAGGATCAATCCGTAAAAGACACCAAGGTTAAAGACTGATTAATAATGATTGAAGGCAAACAGGCTGTTATCCAAACAGCCAACTATTTTAAAGACGAGGAGTAAATATGTCCATAAAAGACAATTCAAATGACAAAGATTCTTCTGCAAAAAGCCTTACCTGTAAAGTCCATAATGTCAAACGTCAGGAAGAAGAGGAAAACATTCATAAGGGCGTTATAAGTTCATTTCGCAGGCTGGATGGGCTGCCATTAATTGAAACAAAGGATGGGAAGGCAGTAATATTAAAGGAATTTGAGACAAAACCTGAGATAGGAGAGGAAATTGAGTACATTATAACCGTAAAGCATGGAAGTGTTATGTATGGAAAAAGAGTCAACTAAATCCTTGAGTCAAAAAACATAGGGATGATTTTGAAGTAGGGAAAACTGTCTATTCTATGAGGCTTAATAATGACGAAAAATAAAGATCAAAGAGAAATCGTTTCACCCATAACGCTCTACGAAGAACCAGAATTAAGGAATCCTTACATGATTACAGCGTGGCCTGGCATGGGAAACGTTGCTTTAAAAGCAGCAACCTATATGAGAGAAAAACTGAGAGCTGAAGAATTCGGCGTAATAAATCCTGCCGGGTTTTTTCAATCTAATATAGTCTACATCAGAAACAACCTGATAGAGCCAATAAAATTACCGGAGAATAAATTTTACTATAAGAAAAACGAGGGGGCGGAGAATGATATTATATTCTTTATAGGGGATGCCCAACCTCTTTCCGGCAGGGAATATGAGTTTGCTGATATGGTTTTGGATGTTGCAGAAAGGTTTAAGGTCAAGATGGTATACTCTTTTGCAGCATTTGCTATAGACACCCACTATAAGGAAAAACCAAAGGTCTGGGGGGTAGCCACCAGCAAAGAACTCCTAGGAAAGTTAGAAAATAATAATGTATTGTCTATGAATGACGGTCATGTCGGTGGTATGAACGGAGTAATACTGGGGGTAGCTAAGGAAAAAGGGATAGAAGGTATTTGCCTGCTTGGCGAAATGCCCTACTATGCGACTCAGATAGAAAATCCAAGATCGTCCCAGGTTATACTTGAGGTTTTTGCAAAAATTATAGGCATCAAAATCGATATGACCGAGCTTGAAGTTTTGGCTAGATACACAGAAAGTGAAATAGAAAAGTTCTTCCTTAAAATAGAAGATATTAAGTTAGACCAGATGCTAGAGAGGGGGGGGAATAAATCCCCAGGTTATATCCATTAAATAGTCCAAAAGGATACTCTACCCTATTTTCAGTTACCTCACCCCTTTTTTTATACATAGTAGTCCTATAAGATATGTTCCTGCCAAGCAGATTAAGACCCCATATTATCTGGTAATATTCTATGGACATTATAGCACCTACTTGTCCTTTCTGTCCTATCAAAGGATATTTTCCCATCCAAACCAGGATACCATGTGCCTTCCCTTTCCCAATTTCAACAGACAAAAAACTTGACAAATAATAGTAATTATGGTTTAGAATGAATACTTAATTTCTTTGCGTTCGAGGAATTATATTTTTGAATCATTCATAAAAAAGTTGAATACGGGTCAATAAATAGGGAGTTTTAGAGAGGGAATCGGCTCAAATGAAAAGGACATTTCAACCCAGTAATCTAAAGAGAAAAAGAACCCATGGTTTTTTGTGCAGGATGAGAACTAGATCAGGAAGGGCAGTAATAAAACGTAGAAGGGCAAAGGGAAGACAAAGACTATCAGTTTAACCAAAGGCTTGCCAGATAAACTATCTTCTTTAAATAAAAGAGTGCTCATTGTCAGTAAGATGTCAGGATTTTCCTTACGGAAAGATGAAAGGATTTTAAAAGGGCCTCATTTTAAGGAAGTGCTGACAAAGGGGGAAAGATTTCAAACTGGCAATTTTGCCGTAATATTTAACCCCAATGATGCGGATAAAAACCGTTTGGGTATTACAGTTAGCAAAAAGGTGGGGAATGCGGTTAAAAGAAACAGGGTCAAACGTTTAGTTAGGGAATTTTTTAGGCTCAACAAAACCCAAATCCCGTGTTGTTACGATATAGTATTTATTGCGAAGAAAGGGGCGGCTTCCCTGAATTATTTTACACTATATGAGGAATTGAAAGGATTTCTGGAATAAAGTCAAGTAGTTGGGGTACTAATTAAGAATTACGATTCGCTGAGATTATAGGTTTTGCCCTAAATACTTTTTAAAACCTATGTAATGATAAAAAAAACTATAATAGCAGTCATCAGGTATTATCAAAGATTCTTATCTCCCCTAAAATTTCCCTCTTGTCGATTTAGTCCAACCTGCTCTTCTTATGCAATTCAGGCCTTAGAAATCCATGGGTTATTTAAGGGTTTAGGATTGTCTATTCTGAGGATGCTGAAATGCCATCCTTTTCATCCCGGAGGCTACGACCCTGTAGCTAAAAGCGATGGCAAATAGAATATTGTCTGGAGTTTGTTAATGGAAAAGAGAACACTCATAGCTGTAGTTTTATCTTTATTGGTCCTTTTTTTATACCAGTACCTTGTAGACAAAAAAATGCCGTCAAACAAGGAGGTCCCACAAACCGAGGTTACGGAACCTAAAAAAGAAGGATTAGAAGGTATGTCCAGGGAAGAAAGGATTCTCCCTGAAACAATGAGTAAAATGCCCCTTGTTAAAGTTCAGAAGATTACACAAAAAGAGGAAAAAGAGATAACAGTAACAACAGACTTATATACTGCTGTCTTTACTACTCGTGGTGCTAAACTGAAGAGTTGGAAACTACAAAAATATAAAGATAAGATTGGAAAAGACGCTCAAAATATAGACCTGGTAACAGGCAGGAAATCAGAGGGTTATCCACTGGGCTTAGAGTCCTCCAAACCCGATTTGCATGATATCAGAGAGGCTTTATTCGAAGTTAATAAGGAGTCTCTATCATTGAAGGAAAGAGGGGAACAGGGTTCCATTTCTTTCTCTTGGACTTCTCCTAATGGTATAGAACTTGTTAAAAAGTTTACCTTTTCTGCAGGCAAGTATCTGGTTGGGTTAGACGTAAACATTTCTAACCTCTCTGATAAAGACACTAAAGAAGATGTTGCTCTAAGCTGGAAGACCAAAATTGATCCCTCAAAAGAAGTAGACAGTTATAGTTTTTCAGGTCCGGTAGCCTTGATAGATGGGAATTTGGAAGAAGTAGAGATTAAGAAATTGGATAAAGATAGGGCATACTCTGGTACAGTTAAATGGGCTGGTTACGAAGATAAATACTTTATATCTTCAATAATTCCTAAAGAATCCCGGAAGGTAAAGTTGAGGATGTCTAAATCCTCCGAAGATGTGGTATCCGTTGATATTGTTGAACCAATAGAACCATACCCTGGAGGGAAGATGTTGCATAGCTACTCCCTGTATCTAGGTCCTAAGGACCTTGATGTGCTAAAATCCGTTGGGGCTGATTTACAAAAAGCCCTTAACTTTGGATGGTTCGACGTTATTGCAAAACCTCTATTGATCTTTTTAAAATATATAAATAAAGGTACCCATAACTTTGGACTGGCGATTATCGTTTTAACCGTAGTTATAAAAATCCTCTTCTTTCCTCTGACTCATACCAGTTATAAGTCTATGAAAAATATGCAGAAAGTTCAACCCTTGATGCTTAAACTAAAGAATAAGTACAAAGACGATAAAGAAAGATTAAACAAAGAGATAATGGCACTATATCGATCCCACAAGGTCAACCCATTGGGTGGATGTCTCCCTATGATTTTGCAGATCCCTGTCTTTTTTGCTTTATACAAAGCATTATTGGGGTCCATTGAGCTGAGACATGCCCCTTTTATCTTCTGGATTAATGATTTATCTGCAAAGGACCCTTACTACATTACCCCTATTATAATGGGTGCCTCAATGTTTATACAGCAAAAGATGACGCCTACCGTTGGAGACCCAATGCAAGCAAAAATAATGTTACTGATGCCTATTGTATTCACAGTTATGTTCCTTAATTTTCCATCCGGGCTAGTCATTTACTGGCTAGTCAATAATGTGTTATCTATTGGCCAACAGTTCTATATTAACAAGTATACGGCATAATCCAAGGAGGTACACAATGGTTTTTATTGAAACAGATGGTAAAACAGTTGAAGATGCAATTGAAAAGGCTTGCCAGGAATTTAATCTCCCTGAAGAGAGATTGAATATAGAAATTATTTCGGATGGTATCGGCGGTTTATTTGGTTTTATGGGAAGAAGAAAGGTAAAAATTAAAGCCAGTTTAAAGAAGGTTGACGGTAAAGAGAAACTTGAGAATGCGAAAAAGACGCTGGAGGAAATTCTTGCTAGATTAAAGGTAGATGCTACTGTTAATGCCGAAGACCTTGGTGATAAAATACTTCTCAATATCAACGGAGATGGCAGCGGTCTGCTCATTGGCAGGAGGGGTCAGACGTTAGATGCTTTACAGTATATTGTTGACAAGATAGTCAATCGCTCCTCAGGAGATAGAAAGTGGATTATTATTGATACTGAAGGCTATAGGGAAAGAAGGACAGAATCCTTAAAAAACTTAGCCCTAAAATTGGGCGAAAAGGTCAAAAGGCTTGGAGAGCCTGTTTATATAACCCCATTAAATGCTCATGACCGCAGGGTCATCCACATGGCACTCCAGGGCGATGCCCAACTCATAACAAAGAGCAAGGGTGATGGGCACCTGAGAAAGGTGGTTATCTCCGCCAAAAAAGGTTTATAGCTTTAAGCAAATAATGATTGATGAGGATACAATAGCAGCCATAGCCACCCCTTTTGGTATGGGTGGGATTGGAATCATTAAGATTAGCGGGCCTAAGTCTTTTGAAATTGCAAAAAAAATTTTCAGAAGAAAGGCTCGATCTTCCGCATTAAAACCCTACCACTTACACTATGGCGAGGTAATAGATACTCAAGATGGCTCGGTAATAGATGAAGCCTTGCTGTCATTCATGCAAAAACCGACATCCTATACCAAAGAGGATGTGGTTGAGATAAACTGTCATAGTGGCTTTCTTGTTTTACAAAAAGTCCTTGAAATCGTATTAAAAGAAGGGGGCAGATTAGCAGAACCGGGAGAATTCACAAAAAGAGCCTTTATTAACGGAAGAATTGACTTATCACAAGCTGAGGCAGTAGTTGACATAGTCAATTCCCAAACAAATGCCAGCCTTAGGGTAGCCACCCAACAACTAAAAGGTGTTTTATCAAAAGAGATAATTAAGCTAAAAGAAGACTTGTCAAACGTGTTGACTCATATCGAAGCCTCTATTGACTTCCCAGAAGAAGACATCAACATACTCCCCCCTCATGAATTACTGACCAGGATCAAAGGATTGATGGATAACATCAGGACATTAATAGACAGCTATGAAGAAGGAAGGTTTTATAGAGAGGGTATCTCCGCCATTATTATTGGAAAGCCTAATGTAGGAAAGTCCAGTTTGCTTAATGCCTTGCTCAAAGAAAAGCGGGCTATCGTCACCTCCATACCTGGAACAACCAGGGATATTATCGAAGAAGCAATCAGCGTTAAAGGATTCCCATTGAAGATCATAGATACAGCAGGGATGGGAGATACTAAAGATATTATTGAAGAAGAAGGGATCAGATTAGCCAAAGAAAAGTTGGCCTCCGCTGACCTGGTGATACTGGTGATAGACAGCAGTCAGGAGTTGGACCAGGGAGATTTTGACATAGTCGCGGGACTGATCGACAAGAAAGTCATAGTTGCATTGAATAAGATTGATTTGGTACAGGAGAGCTCCATTAGCAAGGCTAAGGATAAGTTAAAGAATTATCCCATAGTACCCATCTCTGCTTTATATTCTCAAGGAATAGAAGAATTAAAAGAGGCGGCATTTTCTGCTATTACCCAGCATAAATTAGAATCCCCCCCATCGGTATTTATCACTAATATAAGGCATAAAATAGCCCTGGAAAAGGCACTGGAAAATCTAGCACATGCCAAAGAAAGCCTAATTAAAGAAATGTCCCAGGAATTTACCGCATTAGATATACAGCTTTCACTGAAATGTTTGGGCGAAATAGTTGGTGAAACTACCTCAGATGACATCCTGGATAGAATCTTCTCAGAATTCTGTATTGGTAAATAATTAAACTTACCTATTTCTCTTATTTCAGAAATAGACCTTTCTCTTTAAATGAGATGTGTCCGGCACTGCCTATTATCAGGTGATCGAGTGGTGTCAGATCAACAGCATGGCAGGCTTTAACCAATCTTTCGTTTAATAATAAGTCGTGCTTGCTGGGCTTTAAACTACCTGAAGGATGATTGTGAACGAAGATAAGCCCAGAGGCATTCAATTCAAAGGCCTTTTTGATTATCTCCCTTGGGTAGACAGCGGATTGATCTACAGTGCCCTTAAATAAATCCTCAGCAGCCAGGACCACATTGGCACTATTCAGATAAATAACCTTAAAAACCTCT
>JBAZOX010000095.1:0-9402 GCA_041648535.1 Desulfobacteria bacterium
TATCTTGTTTTGCCATGATTTTTCTGAGACAGCCGATTTTGCTTTTCCTTATGCTATATTGATGGCGGAAAAGTTCTCAGCCCCGTTGTATATCATCCATGTGGTGGAAGAGAGTTTCCAGCATTGGACATATATGGAACCCTTTTTGGCCGGCGAAACTCTGGTAAAGATTTTTGAAGAAATAGAAAAAAGAGTCAGGGGACAGCTTGAGGATATATGCAAATCCATGGCTGCCATGCTTAAGGAGTACTATCCTATTATAGCCAAAGGGATACCGTTTTCGGAAATCATACAAACAGCTAATGAAAAAGAAATCGATCTTATTATTATGGGCTCCCACGGACGTACAGGCTTAGAACGTGTGCTTTTTGGAAGTGTGGCACAGAGGGTCGTAAGGAGGGCTGCATGTCCTGTTTTGACTGTGCGTATGCCGGCAAAATAGTCTGAAGGTCTATGATCTGACCTTCCTCGGCCGTTATTCCTACTGCCGCAGCCTCACACCTGCCGATGATACCTTAGCCACCTTAGTATTCATATAGCACACTGAAATGAAGATAAGCCTATTATAAAACTCCATAGATAATTCTGGGCAAATTGCATTGATTTTATTTCTGTTTGTTTGTATAAAGGTAACTACTCAGGCACAAACTAGCAAAGGCACATAGGCACAAAGCAGAGCAGGGTCGTTTCGTTGTTTTTCCCTACTTTGTGCCTTTGGTGCTCTGTGCCTTTGTGCCTACCTGAATAGTTACGTATAAAAAAACCTTGAAAAAGTACCCCGTTTCGCATCAGCATAAATTTTTTGGTGAAAACACTTGAAAAATCTTGAGATCGCAAGGATATTCAACAATATAGCTGATCTCCTGGAGATCAAGGGAGATAACCCTTTTAAGATAAGGGCTTACAGAAGGGCAGCGTTAAATCTGGAGAGTATTGCGGAAGACCTGGCTACCATCTCCGCCAGAGGAGACCTCAGAGAGATTCCTGGTATTGGGAAAGACCTTTCCCAAAAAATCGAGGAGTACCTCCGAATAGGCTCCATGAGCTATTATGAGGAGCTAAAGAGGGAAATACCGGAAAGTCTCCTCGATCTAGTGGCCATTCAGGGAGTTGGTCCCAAAAAGGCCAAACTCTTCCATGATACCCTTGGGATAACGAGTATTGATGAACTCCAAGACATGGCACAGTCTCACCAACTCCAGGGCATCCCTGGAATCAAGGAGAAGACCGAAGAGAATATACTGCGGGGTATTGCTTTCTACAAACAAGGGGTTGGAAGGATGACCATGGGATATGCTATGGCCATATCGAAAAGGGTAACCGATCAACTCAGAGAGATTCCAGGTGTAGAGCAGATAGATTCTGCCGGAAGCCTGAGACGCCGGATGGAGACTATTGGAGATATTGATATCCTGGTATCGTCGAGTTCACCACATGAGGTCATGGATACATTCATCCATCTGCCGGAGGTCAGGCAGGTACTGGGAAGGGGAACGACTAAGTCGAGCGTTCTCACTCAAGAAGGCTACCAGATGGACATTAGGGTAGTGAAGAAGGATCAGTACGGTGCGGCTTTAGCCTATTTTACCGGCTCCAAAGCTCACAATATCCGAATTCGGGAGATGGCTGTCAGGAAAGGATTCAAGATAAACGAATACGGCATCTTTGATGAGAAATCCGGCGACCGGATCGCAGGAGAAAAGGAGGAAGACATTTACCGACTCCTGGGCATTCCTTTCATACCTCCGGAACTTCGGGAGGACAGGGGAGAGATCGAAGCTGCCCTTAATGGTACTCTTCCAAACCTTATTCAAAAAAAGGACATTAAGGCTGACCTTCATGTCCATAGCCGTTATAGTGACGGGGCACATTCCATCAGAGAGATTGCAGAAGAGTCAATGAAGATGGACTACGAGTACGTGGCCATTACAGATCACTCCCAGTCATTAGGTGTCGCAGGGGGGGTCAGTATTGATACCCTGATAGCCAAGATAGAAGAGACTGAAAAGGTCAATCGTGAATTTTCGAGGATCCGGGTCCTTTGTGGTACAGAGGTTGATATCCATATCGATGGCACCCTTGACTATCCGGAAGATGTCCTGTCAAGGCTCGATCTGGTTATAGCATCTATCCATTCCGGATTCAAGAGGAGCAGGGAGGAACAGACTGAGAGGATCGTTCGTGCCATGAGAAACCCTTATGTGCACATCATCGGTCATCTGACAGGAAGGCTTTTGAGGGAACGTGAGGGATATGAGGTCAACCTGGATGAGATTCTAAAGGTTTCCGTGGAGACCGGAACTGCCCTTGAGATCAACGCCTATCCTCAGAGACTCGACCTGAACGACATTGGGTGCAGACGGGCCAAGGAACTGGGGGCAAAGGTTGCTATCAATACCGATGCCCATGTGCTCCATCAGTTTGACTATATGGAGCTGGGGGTAGCCGTTGCCAGAAGGGGATGGCTCGAGAAGGAGGATGTTCTAAATACCCTCGATGTAGAGTCTTTTCTGAAGGCGATACGCAAAAAATGAGCTTCCCGTTTCACTCCTTTTTGCCCAACCCTTTCGAAGAACCGGTAACTACAGCGCTCTTTCCTTCGAGTAACATGTTCCCTCCTCCTTTACTAAGTTATAAGAGTCCTCTTTTGAGTAATGAAGTATAGAATAAAAGGTATTTGCGTGTCAACTGATAAGAATCATCTTGTCAAGGACAGATGGTTCTGTGCTAATAACAGACAATGGCAGGTCTTTAAAGTTTAAAGAGATTGACTCAAGACCTGTTAAATATAAAGTAACAGAGCCAAGGGCTATTCAATCAAAAACAAAGAAGGTGCATATTCCACCAAAGGATCATCCATGGAGAAAGTATCCTGTTGTTAATCGTTATCGTTATGAAGAAATTAGAGAATCTCTGTTAACTGAAACTTAAAAAGAGGACATTTCTAATTGTGGTTGACATTTGGATTGAATATACTTGACCAGCGATAAAGGGTGTGTTAAAGTTTATCTCTCAAAGGGCTATTGCCCAAATCCTTTTTACTTAAGCATTAATAGGTATCTCTTTGTGTTTTACCCATTTTTATTTATTAATTAACGGTGGTATACATAGGGGAGATATAAAAATGAAATGTCCTAAATGTGGATTTACCAGTTTTGACTATCTTGATAACTGCAAAAGGTGTGGCAAGGAATTATTCGAGATAAAGAAAAATCTTAATATTTTATCTGTTGTACCTAGAACCGGGAGTAGCAATCAATTTCAAACTAAATTGAATGCCGGTGTTCCAGAGGTGCAAGAGATGATAGACACTATGGATTCTTTTATTCAACCAACTACAGAGGCTTTGAGAGAAGAACCTATAATAGAGGCGATAGACCATGAGATAGAAGATCAAGAGGAGATGGTTTTGGATGATTTGCCTGAGATAGGAGTGGAAGACAAAGAAGATGTAAAGAGCCATATGGGTTTTGATCTTGAGGGCATTTCAGAAAAACCATTCTCTATTGAAGATGGTTTGGAAGAGGAGACCGCGGAGAAGGAAGAAGCAGATGCAGAGATTGTGCTACCAGAGATTAGTGTGGGTGATGAAACCTTAGAGGAACCCTTAAAACTTGAATTAGAAGAGCCCGGTGTTGTTCCAGAGCTTACGTTGGAAGAGGGAGATGCAGGCACAGAGATAGCACTACCCGAGGTTAGTACGGGCGATGAGATATCGATAGGGTTAGAGGATGGTGAGTTTGTAGAAACGGAAGATATTGAGATATCTCCCTTAGAGATTGAATCTCCTACAGAAGCACTATATTTTCCAGAACAGCAAGAAGAGGATATAGAAACTATCCACTTAGACCCTACTAATATAGAGGTTATAGAATTTGAGGAAGAAGAACCTTCATCTAAATGAAGAGTTAAAATGATAGATATGGAATTAAGCGCTGTAGAGTATCATCCTCCTGAAAACGACAGGCTGATGAGTCCAAAAGAAAGCCCGAAGCCCGGTCTTATTGAGGGAGCTGACCTGAATAAGAAAGCAGGTTTTTGGATAAGGGCACTGGCCTTCTCTATAGACAATATGATACTCCATGTTATATATGCGGTCTTCTTTATTGCAGGTGGTCTGGCTGTATATTTAGCCTCAGATACTCAAGATTGGCTTATGATTTTGGACCGAGCATTAATGCTTACCATATCATATAATATAGTTATGCTGGCAATTACAATAGGCTATTTTACATACCTCCACGGTTCTACGGGGCAGACCATAGGTAAAATGGTTTGCCAGTTAAGGGTTGTCCATGAAAATGGTGAACCGTTAAGCTATGGCAAATCGTTTTTAAGATGGGTTGGGTACTTAGTATCTGCTGTTGTGCTCAATATAGGTTTTCTGTGGATAGCCTTTGATAAGAATAAGCAGGGATGGCATGATAAGATTGCAAGAACCTATGTAATAGAGTTGGCAAACGAAAAGACTTGACAAGTTTTTTGTGTTCTAATATATATCATTGAGGGTAAAAAGACTGTAGAATTTATCATAATGCCGAGATAGCTCAGTCGGTAGAGCAGAGGACTGAAAATCCTCGTGTCCCCAGTTCGATTCTGGGTCTCGGCACCACGAATATCAAGGGTTAGCCCGCTCACGGCGGGGTAACCCTTTTTTGTGCCTGCTGTCATTTACTACTGGATCACCTTCTGAATATTGTAGCGTCAATTTTCTTGGCTGCTGTGCTGAAACCCCAGTCTCTATTTGGTTAAGCTATCAACCCTCAAATATCATTCGGCCTGAGCTGATACCCTTTCTCGTTGAAGAGCATCAGGCAAGCATCTACGATCTGGGGATCATAAAGGATACCCTTATTCTTGGAAATTTCCTCAAAGGCTTTGTCGATACCGTGAGACGGGCGGTAAGGTCGGTGAGAGGCAATGGCCTCAACAACATCACCTACAGCCAAGACCTTAGCTTCTATTAGAATGTCTTTACCTAATAAACCGAAAGGGTATCCAGAACCATCCATCCTTTCGTGATGTTGAAGCACGATTTGGGCAATTGGCCAGGGAAAGCCTATGTTCTTCAGTATGTCGTAACCGGCTTGAGGGTGGGTCTTAATTAAGCTATATTCGAGGTCAGTAATCCGACCAGGTTTACTAAGAATCTCGGAGGGAACATACATCTTGCCGAGATCATGAATAAGCCCGGCTATACGGATTCCATCAACCTGTTCCTGCGAAAGACCCATCTCGTTGGCTATAGCACGGGCAAGATCGGCTACACGTCGTTGGTGACCGGCCGTATAGGGATCTCGAGTTTCAACCATCTGTGCTATAGCCTCGACAATCCCCCCCAATGTTTTCCGTAACTTCTCAAGTGTTTGAACAAGATTACTCTCCGATCGACTGCGCTCAACAATCCCCGCCAGCACATCAGCCACCGCATAGACAAATCTCTCTTCACTTTCATCGCGGCTGTGTCCTTCTTTCAAGTTAAGGTTCAATACTCCTAATACCTTTTCATGAGATTTGAAGGGGACACAATAATGGCCATGATCAGAGATTCCTTCATGCATAATATCGTGACGATTGTCAACACGTTCAGCAAATACTATCCTGCCTGATAACGCTGCTCGGCCACAAAGGCACTGACCAAAGGGGACTCGTTCACAGATAGCTAAAAGCGACTTGCTTATCCCTTGGTGGATTTTCATCACCAACACTTTCGGGTCATTTTCAACCAGAAAGATACATCCCTTTGATTCAAATGCTATCCAGGGAATAGCAATGATATGCCCCAGGATTTTTCCTAATTGTTCTTCAAGGGGAATATTCAACAACGAGATATTCAGCAATGCACTCAGGGCAGTTTGCATCCGGAGGTTTCTCTGAAGTTCCTCACCCGTTCGTTCAAGTTCAGTGAGCTGTTGTTTAGTGTCTTTGTACAGTCGCTTGTTTTCTTCATTACGGTAAACCAGTTCACGCGAAGCACTGCGGACAAGTGTGAACAACGAGATGTAAAGAGTAAAGAAGCCAAGTCCAATACCGGTACCTATCACAAGTCGCATTTTATCGATTCGGGGGTTGGGTGCTTCTAAATCGTAGTAGATTTTCCACACGCCTATAATCTCAGTAGAGCCGGTCGATTTAATAGGGACATACGCTTCTAAAACCTGACCGAAGTGCCCTCTCTTGTTAATGCTTTCCCCCCTCTCCAGGGAAGAAACTTCGGTTGCTGTCTCACCTTTCAAGGCTAGTTTGAGCTTCTCTGACAAAGGGAAACGGTGTCCCACGATCTCCTTCGAATCAGAGTAGACTACTACCCCGTTAGGGCTCAAGATATTTACGCGGAGGATACGTGTATGGATGAGGATATGTTTCCGAACTACGGCATCCAATTTAGCATAGTGTTCTGAGTCAAAAGGGTGTGTTAATTCCGTACCGGACAGAATTGGTTCAATTATTGAGGATGCCTGGTTGGCCGCATCAGCAGCCACAAATCGAAGCTCATTTTTTTCTAATCTCTGCTGAATAATCCATGCCAGGGCAATCCCAATGCCAACCAAAAGCACAAAACTGAGTATAGAGAACCGTGTCAATAGGCTGAGTTTTAAAGGGAATAGTTTCATACTAAAACTCCCTTATGACCTGCTTTAGACTATCAAAATTGCCGCCTGCCGCTATCCCGTCTTCCACCACCACCACCACCACGTCCACCACTTCCACCACTTCTTCCACCGCTACGGTTATCGGAACGGGGACGCGCCTCATTAACATTAATTGTCCGCCCCTTTAATTCCTTGCCATTCAGCCCGGTAATAGCAGATTGAGCTGACGCTTTTGCAGACATCTCTACAAACCCAAATCCTCTCGATTCACCACTGAACTTATCCTTAACTACATTGACGGATGCGACCTCCCCGAAGGTTTCAAAAAGACTTCGCAAATCCTCATCCTTAACCTCGCGTGACAAATTTCCTACAAAAATATTCATTTTAATCTCCTTTTTTAGTACATTTTATGCTGGTTTTGTTCTGTCAAACGTCAGTATAATATACCCCTTAGCCTTCGAAGAGTTTCTTTTTTCCTCCTTCCTATTTGATAGCTTCCTAAAAAGTCCATCCTATTTCTTTTTTATATTATTTTTTGCTTCAATGATTTCAAATGTTCCGCCAATCATAAGATTGGTAATCTTTGAAAAAATATAGAGCGATTATCCAGATTGCGGGGAATAACTTGGACGCTAAGCTATCGGCATGCCATCGTATTTAACAATGTTTTCAGGTTTACCGCAGAATAAAAAGCTGCTGTTCATGTGGTTGCGTTCATCAAGTCCGATACGCCTGAACACATCTGCCCAAGTCTGAAAAACCCCGTACTCTTTTACCAGCTCATTCTTGACAGGCTGTTTTTCCCATTCCGGGTTTTCTTTAACGAACTGCGCATACACGTGCTCGGCGTGGTCTTCGAACTCTGCATTAAACAGGAACGCCCGGCGGATATTAAGCAGGGCCATTGTCCGTGTTAATAGGACATAAAAGCAAACCATCACAAAGGGTATAGGAGGGGATAGTTATCTCCTGCCTTGTGCTTTACAGATTTCGACTCTCTGTTTCTTAAAGACTGAAACCTTTGCAATAACCTACCGAGAGCTTTGAAAAAGTATCCCTGAGAGTGAATTCGTGCTGAAGCGAAAAGGGTTTTTTTAAGCTCTCAGACTGCCATCTATATCTACATAGATTGTTAGACGGTTTGAAAAAACAGCCTATAACTTAATTATGGTCATAACATTTATACATCATGTCGTCAAATACAAAATATAATATTGCATTTTAATAGGTATTTTATAGGATATTCGATAACCAACCTCGTTTTATACCTACTGCCCCTTCAGGGCAGAGTTCTTGACAGCAAAAACATCTGATGCAAGTCTTATAACCTATGTTTATCTTCCCATTTACAGTCTTCATGGTTTGGGAGGGACATAAATCAACACAAACCCGGCATGATCTGCATTTTGTGTGGTCAATAGACGGCTTTGATGTTACCGTATTCTTTATAAAATTGGATAGAACTTTGGGAATACGAAATCCAATATCATGGGTTTTGGGCAGTTTAAAATCTCTTATCTTGGCCTTTTCCAGATCCTCTCCCAGCACCTCAATCTCCTTTAAGTCAGTCTTCCCTATCCCCTTCTGCCTTGCTGCCCTGATGGTATAAACATCGTCTGACGGAATGCCAAGGGTTTGACATATTACAGTATCAATAGCCACACAGTCGATACCGGCAAATATAAGCCCCACCTTTCTGGGATTACCGTTTCCCGGACCGTCCCCTTCCATTCCAACAATCCCATCCATTATGGTTAATCGAGGCTGGATCAGAAGATAAAGGTCAAGAAGCATCTGGGCAAAAAAATTCACATCTATTCCTGCCTTTAGGTGCCACTTTGCCTTTCTGTTACCCACAACAAAGCCAAAATTATTCTTAACACAGAGGGTAAGGAGCATCTGGCCGTGTGTCTTGAGTTTGGGAAGATTTATGATAACATCAGCCTCTAAAAAGGCTTTAGCCACCTCAAACCTTTTAAATATATGCCCTCTTTTGTTCTCTACATCTACTGCCTCATCGAATTCTACCAGCTTAACCCCCATTATATCGGAGACTTCTTTGATTCCAGTCTTTTCAGCGACCATTTTTAGACCTCCCACTCCCGGACTATCTCCAATACAGGGAATCCCGCCGGCTTCTTTAACCAGTCTGACAACTGCGGACACAATAGATGGATGGGTAGTAACGGCTTTTTCTGGCGTTTTGCCTGAAAGCAGGTTGGGCTTGAGTAAAACCCTATCTCCATCCCTGATAAACCCCCCAATCCCTCCCAAAAGATCAACGGATTCCCTAACAGCTTCATAGACCTTTTCTTTCTGATAATCTTCACACTTTATTATAGCTACTTTTGACTTACATGAATCGACCATACTATTCATTAGGAAACCTATTATCTTCAACTATCTCTATCAGGTCTTTCAATCGATTCAATATCCTCTTGGGCATATTCAGCGACAGGGTCTCTCTCGTTTCAAAGCCTGTAGGCACAGCATACACATCAACCCCTGCATTCTTACCAGTTTCAATATCAATCATTGAATCTCCAACAAATACCACATCTTCCTTGGGTAAATTCATGCCCCTTAAAGCATCAAAGATGACATCTGGATTAGGTTTTGATTTTCCATGGTTATCAACTCCAATTACCGCTTCAAAATATCCTTCAATCCTAGATTGTCTTAGGATTTTTTTAGCATGTCTCCCTTCCATGTTTGTTGCTATTCCCAGAACTAACCCGGAACCCTTTAGGCTTTTAACAACCTGCCTTACATCCGAAAAGAGGGGCGGAGTTGCCACTATGAGTTC
>JBAZOX010000096.1:0-9295 GCA_041648535.1 Desulfobacteria bacterium
GACCAGATAAGCTCGACCTATGACGAGAAGGGACACGGCTTATTCACTTACTTTATGCTCAAGGGCATCAAAAACGAGGATGTCACAAGGCAGGATGGCTCCATTAAAATGGATGACCTGTTTGGCTACATCAAACCACAGGTAGAGCGTATTGCACGGAAACAGTACAACAACGAACAAACGCCGCAGTTGTTTGGGGGGAAAACCAGGTGACATTTACGAAAAAAATACCTTTGATATTTCTCCTGCTTGCATTCCCCTTCGTCTCTCTTGCTGCAGATAAACCCATCTGGGTTGAGGCAGACGGAGAGGCAGTTATGGGTGATATCGAGACTCAGAAAGAGGTGAAAGAGCGCGCAAAAAGGGACGCCCAGAACAAGGCATTGGAAAAGGCAGTTGGCGTATTTATAAGGTCTCACACACTTGTCTCAAACAGCCAGCTTGCTGAGGATTTAATATATGCAGCGGTGAGGGGGAAGATTGAAAAGGTTGATATTGTTAAAGAGGGGTGGGATGAAAAGGATAGAAATCTTTACAGGGTAAAACTAAAAGCCCTTATCAAACCTGTCTATCCTGAAAAAGGCGAAGGCATCTCATTAAAGGTTTCGCTTTCAAAGGCAGATTTAAAAGAAGGTGATGAGGTAAAGATATTTTATCAGGCTAATCGTGACTGCTATGTTTATATCTTTTCCGTGGCTGTTGATGGCTCAGTGACGCTTCTTTTGCCCAATTCCGTGAATCCGGATAATACCGTAAATGGCAGTCAGATATATGAATTTCCGGTGAAGGGAGGCAAAATCAAGCTTCAGGCAAGGTTCCTCCCGGGATATAAAGATCCTGTTGCTGAGGAGAGGATAAAGGTAATAGCCACACGGGAAAAAGAGGAGATAATACCTCTTGGTTTTCAAGAGGGTTTATTCAGGGTCTTTGATGCAAAATCCACCGGCATGATAAGCGACCTGGTAAAGAGGCTTAACCAGTTGGAACCGTCTGATTGGACAGAGGCAACAACCGTCTACACATTGAGGCGATGATTTCGATACTATCTCCAATTACTACTCACCTCTTAGAAATTCCGAATACTCCGCCAATCTTGATAGAGTTTTCAACGCCTTTTTGGACAAAGAAAAAACTGTCACTTTTCTATGGCCCTTTATATTGTCTTCTATTTTTATGATATATTTATCTTTAGACATAAGATACAATTGCAAAGAAAGGACATTGGAAAGGAATAATGTCTTGATTAGGAGGTTAAAATGGTACAAAAAGGACAAATAGCCCTGGTAACAGGGGCAAGCAGTGGGATAGGGCGGGAAACAGCTATAAGGCTTGCGGGAAAGGGTTTTAAGGTTATTGCAGCAGCAAGGCGTAAAAAGCGTCTTGCTGAACTCGCAGATCAGGTTCAAGGCATTACTCCACGACAGGTAGACCTGTCAGATCCCGAGGACGTTGAAAGATTCTGCCGTGAAATTTCAAATCTGCCTGAACCTATCTCAGTTCTTATAAACAATGCCGGATATAGTATACGAGGAGCGCTGGAGGATGTTCCCATCGAGGCCGTCAGGCGTATTTTTGAAGTGAATATCTTTGCTATGATACGGGTTACCCAGGCATGTTTGCCAGGGATGCGCCGGCTAAGAAGAGGGACAATTGTTAATCTCAGTTCTATAGCAGGGAAATTCACCTTTCCCTTGAGCGGGGTTTATGCCTCTACAAAGCATGCTGTAGAGGCGGTTACTGATGCGTTGCGCATAGAGGCACGTCCCTTTGGAATAAGAGTAGTTGCGATTCGTCCTGGCGCAATAGCAACGGAGTTTAACGAGGTGGCCAGTCAATTGACCGGCGATCTTCTGTCCAGGACAGCCGACGATTACAAGCCGGTTTACCAGGCTTCCGGTGCCAGTTTGGGGAAGGTGTTTGCCGGCATTTCTATTCCAGGGCCGGATTTGATTGCAGACATAATTTTAAAAGCCGTTCTCTCTGACGCCCCGAAAGCGGTATATTCCGGAGGCCCCATGGTAGAGGAGTTTCTGGGACAACGTACCAAGCTTGACGATGACGAATTTGACCGTTTTATGGCAGAAAAGACTGGGCTGATGGGCATGAAAGTATAAATTACGATTGCAAAGTAATAGTCTATAAAACCCCTTATGCAAAAAATATATAGTTTTTTTAGTAGTATATTAGGTTTCTTGAATAAAATATTTCTCACTATTAGGAGAGAGCACCTGTTTAGGGTGATGGGTTTAACCTTTTTGGTTTTATCTCTCTGCTCTCTCAGTATGTATTTCTTTGAACGTGATGCGATGAAGTCTTCTATCAGAACCATGGGGGATGCATTTTGGTGGGCAGTAGTGACGGTTACAACAGTAGGATATGGAGACAAAGTGCCCAGCACATTGGCTGGAAAACTGGTTGGTCTGGTACTAATGTTTTCAGGGATTGGATTGCTTTCCATTGTAACCGCCACCATAGCCTCGTTATTTGTTCAGCAAAAGATCAAGGAGGGGAGAGGGTTGGAAACAATTAAAGATAAGGATCACATCGTCATCTGTGGCTGGAATTCAAATGCTGAAAAGGCAATTAAAGTGTTTACACTGGATGACCATACAAAGAAGAACACCATTGTAATCGTAAACGAACTCTCTGTGGATGAGATAGATTCCCTGAGATCTAAATATGAAAAATACGATTTTAAGTTTATTAGAGGCAATTTTATTCATGAAGACGTATTGAATCGGGCCAACATAAAAAAGGCTAAGTATGCCATAGTCCTTGCCGATACGTCCGGAGATCACGCTTTACAGAAGGCTGATGAACGAACAGCTCTGGGGACTCTCGCTATAAAGACAATAGCTCCAAATGTCAGAACCTGTGCAGAGCTATTGAGTATAGAGAACAAACAGCATTTAAAGAGGGCAAATGTAGATGAAATAATCGTGAGGGACGAACATATAGGAGAACTATTGGCCAGTGCTACAGTACACCCCGGGTTATCTAAAGTGGTTTCCCGCCTGTTATCATATGATGAGGAACATAGACTGGAGAAAATTGAAATACCAGATAGGTTTGTTGGAAAGAAATACGTAGAGTTGGTGCAATTTTTGAGGGAGAAGCACAATTCAGTTCTTATTGGTATATTAACCGAAAGGAAGGGGTTACAGTTAGAGGATATTTTGTCTGACGATGTCTCGGCTATCGACATGTTTATAAAGAAAAAATTTGAAGAGTCTGATAAGGACTATTTCTCTGATAAAGAAGAGATTGGGGTTAATATAAACCCAGAGGATGATTACATTATAACAAAAAACGACTTTGCTATCATTATTAGCGGCAAAAGATTTAAAAAAGGGAAACGTTCAGCGGTCAACATCTGATGGCTGAAAGCTTACAGGAGAAGCTATGGACGAAGTTGCTTTTTTGAAAGAGATTTCTGTCTTTGCTGACTTAACTACAGAAGAGATTGAGAAAATTATAACAATAATGAAGGAGATTAATGTCCCTGATGGGTCAATAATCATCCAGGAGGGGGATGTTGGCGATAGTATGTACATCATAATGGATGGGTCGGTTGAGGTGTCCAAGACATTGACTATGAAAATCGACGGGCAAGGTTTTGAAGAAAAAGAAAAGATACTGACACGATTGAATGCCAGTGACCACATAATATTTGGTGAAGTGGGGCTACTGGAAGATAACGTCCGAACTGCCTCTGTTATTGCAATTAGTACTTGTACCCTTCGCGAAATAAAAAAGGAAGATTTTCAAAAACTGGCAGATAAAGACCCAAGAATGGGTTTTAAGATCGTGAAAAATATTGCCCGGTTGGTTTGCACCCGACTGAGAAAGGCAGATGAAGATACCATCAAGTTAACTACAGCTTTGAGTATAGCGTTAAGCAGGTGAATAATTATATTTTGTTGTCAGTTTTCCCCTTGACAAATCATCAAAAATTATTTAGATTAGCAAACTTACATTAAACTGCGAATTAAATTTTCTCTTTAAAAGGAGAGCTTGTGCTTGAGAGTTTAACAGAAAAGTTAAATGCAGTATTCAAAAAACTCAGGGGCCATGGTAAGCTCACTGAGCAGAACATCGGGGATGTTCTGAGAGAGATTCGCCTGGTCCTCTTAGAGGCAGATGTGAATTTTAAGGTTGTCAAGGACTTCATTGAAGCCATTAGGGTTAAGGCCTTAGGGCAGGAAGTTCTGACCAGTTTCACTCCTGCTCAGCAGGTAATAAAGATCGTTAACGAAGAACTTACCAATCTTTTAGGCGGGGAGAATTCTCAACTGAACCTGTCGGGAAAGTCTCCAGTATCTATAATGTTTGTCGGGTTGCAGGGGTCTGGTAAGACAACAACAGTTGGTAAGGTAGCCAGATTCTTGAAAGAGAAGAAACGTGACACTTATCTTGTTCCGGCTGATGTTTACCGTCCGGCAGCAATAGACCAGTTGCAGAAACTGGGACAGGATCTAGAAATTGACGTGTATAATCCCGGACCGGGGGAAGATCCATTAACCATCTGCACGAATGCCTTAAGGTCTGCAAGTATTAATGGGCATGATGTTGTCCTTATTGATACTGCCGGAAGGCTACACATAGATGAAGAATTGATGCAAGAACTCCAGAGGATAAAGGAACGGGTTTTACCCAAAGAGATTCTACTGGTGGCCGATGCAATGACTGGTCAAGATGCGGTTAACGTAGCCGGTAAATTCAATGAAGTACTCGGTATTGACGGAGTTATCCTTACCAAGATGGATGGTGATGCAAGAGGTGGAGCAGCCTTGTCTATCAAGGCAGTTACCAACAAACCTATCAAGTTTGTGGGTACTGGAGAGCGGCTCGATGCCTTAGAGGTCTTTTATCCCGACAGGATGGCTTCTCGTATTTTGGGGATGGGAGATGTTTTATCCCTTATTGAAAAAGCCCAGGCGACTTTTGATGATAAGAAGGTAAGGGAACTCGAAAAGAAGATAAGAAAGAACGCCTTTACTTTAGGGGACTTTAAGGAACAGATTCAACAGATAAAAAGGATGGGTTCATTGGATCAAATCTTGGGGATGATCCCAGGAGTTAATAAGATTAAGGGTATTAAAGGATTACAACCTGATGAAGGGGAATTGGTAAAGATAGAAGCCATTATAAATTCGATGACCAAAAAGGAAAGATTAAATCATACCATATTAAATGGAAGTCGTCGCAAGAGAATCGCTAAGGGCAGTGGCACCAGTGTTCAGGATGTAAATAAATTGATTAAGAATTATGTTCAAGCACGTAATATGATTAAGAAACTTAACACAAGCGGAATGAAGGGGTTTAAGAGGGAGATGTTACCCTTTTAGATGCCAGAAGGACTAAGTTCTCTAGGAGGTAAAAATATGTCTGTGAAGATAAGACTGGCAAGGATGGGTGCTAAGAAATGGCCTTTTTATCGAATAGTAATTGCTGACTCAGCTTCGCCAAGGGACAGCAATTATATTGAAATTGTTGGTACTTACGATCCTCATCCGGATCCTGCTGAAATCAAACTTAAGGAAGAAAGGATAAAGGAATGGATCCAAAAAGGTGCTCAACCGACACAGACGGTGAAAAGCATTTTAAAGAAAAGAGGTATACTTACTGGTTGATTTAAGTCTCTATTTGCTCAATGTTTAGGCTACCGGCAAGAAGGCTCCCTTTAAAAATTTGAAAGGTGGAGGTTACTAAAGATGAGAGATTTGATTGAATACATTGCTAAATCGTTGGTGGACAGCCCTGATGAAGTAGTGGTTTCAGAGGTTCATGGAGAAAGAACCTCAGTTATAGAGTTGAAGGTGGCAAAAGAAGACTTAGGGAAAGTCATTGGGAAACAGGGAAGAACCGCTAGGGCCATGAGAACCATCTTATCTGCTGCTTCAACAAAGATTAGGAAGAGATCTGTGTTGGAGATCATTGAGTGACTTTTTCTTCGCTATGGAAGATGGGCTGTTAGTTATAGGAAAGATCGTCAATACCCATGGAATTCAAGGTAAGTTACGGGTGAATTCCTATGCCGAATCCCCAGCGATCTTCACCTCACAGAAGTTTTTTTATGTAAAAGATGAAAAGGGGAACTTTGAAAAATACGAAGTTACTAATGCCGAACTTCACAAAAATGTTATCCTCGTAGAACTTGATGGTGTATCTTCAATTGATGAAGCGGAAAAACTCGTAGGAACCTCTATATTTATTGAGAAAAGCAAGCTAAATCCCCTTTCCGAAGATGAGTATTATTGGTTTGAAATCATTGGTTTAAAGGTATTTACTGACGAAGGCACCTTTCTGGGAAAGGTGGAAAGAATCCTTCAGACCGGAAGCAATGACGTCTATGTTATTCGCAATAAGGACAAGGAATACCTCATCCCGGCAATCGCTGAGGTGGTCATTAAGATAGATGTTATAAAAAAGACAATGATTGTCCATCCGTTGGAAGGGCTCTTTGAAGATGGTGAGATTTGACGTCCTTACCTTATTCCCAAATATGTTTTCTTCGCCACTAAATGAAAGCATATTAAAACGGGCACAAGAAGAAAATTTGATTGCGATAAAGGTTCATGATATCCGTGATTTTACATCAGACAAACACCATACTGCTGATGACTATCCTTATGGTGGCGGCCGAGGAATGGTGATGAAACCAGAGCCCATCATTATGGCTATTGAAAAGGTGAGACCTCGCATTGGAGAATCAAGGGTTATCTTACTTACCCCTCAGGGAAAGAGGTTTGATCAAAAATACGCTGTAGGGTTGTCAAAGCTCTCATGCCTGATAATTATTTGTGGTAAGTATGAGGGGATAGACGAAAGAGTGAGAGAGTATGTTGACGAGGAGATCTCAATCGGTGACTATATTCTTTCCGGTGGAGAGCTGGCAGCCATGGTATTGCTCGATGCCGTTGCAAGATTAATTCCTGGAGTTCTGGGAAATCCAAAATCAGCAGAGGATGAGTCCTTTTTCAACCGGTTATTAGAATATCCCCAATATACTCGCCCAAGGAAATACAAGGGGTTAGATGTCCCAGAGGTACTCCTTTCCGGTAATCATCAGGCAATCAACAAATGGAGGCACGCTCAGTCCCTTAGAAGGACACTTGAAAGGAGGCCGGATCTATTGGAAGAGGCCGAGCTGTCTGATGAAGATTTAAGAATACTATTGGAGATAAAAGAAGAATTGGATCCAGTTAAGAGGTGGTAAATACAACAAAAAGGACAAATCTCTATTTAGCCTTGCTGCACTATCCTGTTTATGACAAAAACAGAAGGGTTGTTTCTACTGCGTTGACCAATCTGGATGTTCATGATATTGCAAGAGCAGCTACTACTTTTGGGATAGCCAAATACTATTTGGTAATCCCATTCATAAAACAACAGATACTGGCAAAAAGGATTATTTCTCATTGGCTGACAGGTCCTGGTGCTGATTATAATCCTAAGAGAAAGGAAGCCCTGGAGCTGGTTGCAATAGCCGATTCATTGGATGATGTCTGTGAAGATATCTACAGTCATCAAGGGGTTAAGCCAAAAACGATAATTGCTGACGCCAAACCTTTAGAAAGAAGTATTGACTATTTAAATCTAAAGAAACTGATTGAGGAAGATTCTCAGCCATATCTTTTATTATTGGGAACCGGGTGGGGAGTAACTGAAGATGTTATCAGGGATTCAGACTATGTCCTGGCTCCTATTCGAGGCAATACTGACTACTATCATTTGTCGGTCAGATCAGCAGCGGCTATAATTCTGGATAGACTTTTAGGAATGAGATAGAAAGAATCGTAAATCGTGAATCGTGAGTGGGAAGTCGGAAATCGAAGAAAAGGGAGAGTAATTATGAATGGTACTATAGACCTTATTGAGAAAGAACACATAAACCTTGACATACCGGACTTTCAACCTGGAGATACTATTAAAGTCCATTCTAAGATTATAGAAGGAGACAAGCAAAGGATACAGGTCTTTGAAGGTGTTGTGATCAGTAGAAAGGGAGGAGGAAGCAGAGAAACTTTAACTGTAAGAAAGATTTCTTACGGTGTTGGGGTAGAAAGAATTTTCCCCCTCCATTCGCCTAGAATTGCTAAAATAGAGGTTGTTCGTAAAGGACTTGTTAGAAGGGCTAAGCTCTACTATCTTAGAGAACTGAAGGGCAAGGCTGCTCGTATCAAGGAGCGGAGAGTCTGGTAATGATATCTCCCTCCCATGTTCATCCAGAGAGAGGGGCCTACGCAAGAGGATACCGATTCGTAGCTGGAGTCGATGAGGCAGGAAGAGGGCCTCTGGCAGGACCTGTAGTTGCTGCTGCTGTTATCCTTCCTGAGAACCATACTATCCAGGGTATTGCAGATTCTAAGAAGCTATCTGCCAATAGAAGAGAAATATTATTCAGTGAAATCTATAGACAAGCTGAAGCAGTAGGTGTTGGTATTGTAGATCAAAGAGAGATTGAAAGAATCAATATCCTTCAGGCCAGCCTTAAAGCAATGCAATCAGCCGTAGCTGCCTTAAATTCTCAAGTCGACTATATCCTGGTCGATGGTATACATTCTATCCCAACCCAAATTCCTCAATCAGCCATCATAAAAGGTGATACCATTAGTCCTTCCATTGGTGCTGCGTCCATCATTGCCAAGGTTACTCGAGACAGAATCATGGTTGAATACCACAGCATATATCCCCAGTACAATTTTGCCAGGAATAAAGGATACGGGACAGAAGAGCATATGCAGGCGATTAAAAGATCCGGGTGCTGTGAAATCCACAGAAAAACCTTTAGAGGTGTAAGAGAGTATCTATTCGTAAATCGTGAATCGTAAACCGTGAATCGGGAACAGTGGATGGATAGACGATGACTGAAAAAAGGATCTCCTTGGGTAAAAGAGGAGAGGAAATTGCGGTTTCATATTTGAAGGGGTTAAAATATAAGATTATTGAGAGAAATTATACATGTAAGTTTGGAGAGGTGGATATTATAGCAAAAGACAAAAAGACTCTCACGTTTATTGAGGTGAAGACCAGATCGTCCCTGGAGTATGGTCATCCCTACCAGGTAGTAAATAAAAGAAAACAGCACCAAATCTCTAAGGTGGCTTTGAATTATATAAACAAAAACAACCTGCAGAATTTGGATGCCAGGTTCGATGTGGTGGCAGTTCAAATCTCTCCCGAGGGAGAAAGGGTAGAGTTGGTAAAGAACGCCTTTGACCTCAGCCCGCGTTACTCGTGAATCGTAAGTCGTGAATCGGAAGTCGGAAGTAGATATGGAAAGACCACATAA
>JBAZOX010000097.1:0-9136 GCA_041648535.1 Desulfobacteria bacterium
GGGGATTATCTGGTTTTTTTATACCAAAATGTAAAGCGAAAAGCAAGCAAAAAACGCACCTTTTACTAATTATTTCAAATACTTAAAAGGCCGGACTTTTTACGAGACCATCAGAATTGACAAACGTAACTATACAAGAATGAATACTGCCCTAGACACAAGATTTGTAATAATTAGCCAAGGTACTGATAGAGATATTTTTTCAAGAACAATGCAGGCTAAAACAAAGAGTATTTCCATCAGTGGAGTCTCTTTAGGAACCAATACAGTACAGGTTGAGGGACTTCACATATGTTCCTCTATATCAGGTATGGCCAAGAACAAACTAAAGTTAGAGATTGATTTGCCGTCCAACTACAAAACCATAACCCCTATAGGAGAAGTTTGTTGGTATGATCTTACACCTGAGAGTGAGGAATACCTCTATAATGTAGGTGTATCTTTTATAGAACTAACTGAAGAGGATAGCGAGGTTTTGAAGAAATTTATAACTACAGAAAGAAAAAAGACTAAAACCTCCATTAGTTCTCTTCGCAAATGGTTTCTACGAGACTAGCTCCATTTATAAAAATTCGTTGGATGAAGTTAGCATTCCATCTAGAATGGTTGACTTTTTAAATCTTGTTCTTATGTTACTCTCAGAAAGAAATCAAAACACAGTGTAGGTAATACGATGGAGTATACAAAAGATAAACTTCCAGACCCCAGGGAGCTCGAAAAAGAGCTTAATGAGTACCTTCAAAGAAAATATGGTGGTCACATCAAACTGGCTTTACCAACGTTGTTTCCCAAGTTTGACTCTGACTATATTGATTCTGAAAAAGGAGATAAACAAGAGGAACCCATAAAGATCAAGTTTGACATGAAGCCTGAAGAACTTGAGGCGTATCTAGATGAGTATGTTGTTAAGCAGAAAGAGGCAAAAGAGATACTTGCGACTAAAATATGTACCCATTTTAATAGAATACGGTTATTAGAAGACAATAATAAAGCTGAGACATATGGAATTATTGGTAATATAAAGAACAATATAATAATGATTGGTCCTACAGGTGTGGGGAAGACATATCTTATCAAACTGATAGCCAAAAAGATTGGAGTGCCCTTTGTAAAAGGCGATGCAACAAAATTCAGTGAAACGGGATATGTAGGAGGCGATGTTGAGGATCTCGTAAGAGATCTGGTAAATGAAGCTGATGGCAATATCGAATTGGCTCAATACGGGATAATCTACATAGATGAAATAGATAAAATAGCGTCCAGTGGAAGTATAGTAGGCCCTGATGTGTCCAGGACCGGTGTTCAGAGAGCTCTTCTAAAACCATTGGAAGAAACTGAGGTAGACTTAAAGGTTGCCCATGATCCGATGTCTCAATTGGAAGCAATAGAAGAGTACAGAAAGACTGGAAAAAGAAAGAAGAAAACGATTAATACAAAGAATATTCTCTTTATAGTAAGTGGGGCATTCGACGGACTGGAAGATATTGTCAAGAAAAAACTAAACGAGCAAAGAATTGGTTTTGACGCTGGCATAAAATCGAAAGGCAAGAAAACTGAATTTCTAAAGCATGTTACCGCTGAAGATTTTATAAATTATGGCTTCGAATCTGAATTTATTGGAAGGTTGCCGGTAATAGCTGTATACGAAAAATTGGGGGGCGATGATTTATATCAAATTCTGAAGAACCCTAATAGTTCAGTAATCATCAGCAAAATAAAGGACTTTAAAGCATATGGGATAGATGTACAGTTTGAGGATGATGCTTTATATATGTTAGCCGAAAAGGCTTATCAAGAAGGGACTGGCGCCCGTGGTCTCGTAAGTTCAATTGAAAAGGCTCTGTTAAAGTTTGAAAAGAAACTGCCATCTACTGATATAAGAAGGTTTGTAGTCACAAAACAGACTGTAGAAAACCCTGAGAGAGAACTGAATAAATTAATCACAGACCCCAATGATGAAAAGATGCTGGCAAGATATGAGGAACTACTGTTACGAGAAAAATCGGACAAAAAGAAATCTTTAAAGAAACGGGAGAAAGAATTCCTCAGCAAATACGGGGTTAATCTTACAAATAACAGGATAGATTTAATAGTCGATAGGGCAATAGATAAAAGGATGGATATTAATGCAATTCTTGAAAAAGTTTTGTTAACTATTAGAAAAATAAAAGAATTTGAAGAAGAGTTTTTAAATAAGCATTCGTTCAAAATAACTTTTTCTGATGAAGCTTCAGACAAGATAGCTAAAAATTCCATGGAAAGTAGCAGAGAAGTCTTTGATGTCTGCACTGAAATCTTGAAGAACTATGAACACGGAGTTAAATTGATCAAAGAAAAGACCGGAGCGAACGAACTCTTGATAACCGAAGAGGCAGTGAATGATCCTGAGGGCTATCTTAACAGACTAATAAGAGATTCCTATATTAACTAGGGCTTGGTTTTTATCCTGAAATAATGTCTGATAAGATATATTATGTAAACTTTGATATGCAGCAATCATAAAAACCCCATTTGAATTGCTTGCCCTTCCCCCGATTCCAGTTTCTGTAAATATATAGTGTGAATATATCAAACAAATCATATAATTCTCTTGTCAATTATCCTTTTGTACTTCTTCATGTCCCTTTCTATAGATTGAGGTTCCACAAGTTTAACGTTAACGTTAACCCCTAGTACACTGGAGAGCCTCTGCTTAATATTCTCTAAAAGGTTTCTCTGTTTTTTCATCTCATCAAAGAATATCCTCTCCGATACCTCCACTAACACCTCCAATACATCCATCCTGTCTTTTCGATCAACAACCAATTGAAAATGAGGTTCACATCCTTCAAACTCGTATAAAACCTGCTCGATCTGTGAGGGAAATACGCTAACACCTTTGATTATCAACATGTTATCTGTTCTTTCCATGATCTTTTCTATTCTGACGCAGGTTCTACCACAATCACATTGCCGCCAATTCAGTTTTGTTATGTCTCCTGTTCGAAAACGAATCATGGGGAATGCCTCTTTGGTAAGGGTGGTAATGACCAGTTCCCCTTTTTCTCCAGGTGGCAAAAGGTTACCTGTTGAGGGATCAATTATCTCTGGAATAAAATGGTCTTCGAAGAGATGAAGTCCATCTTTATATTGGCATTCAGCAGCAACCCCAGGACCTATTACCTCGCTCAACCCATAGTTATCTAACGCATCGATATATAATCTTCCTTCTATCTCTTTTCTCATATTTTCTGACCATGGTTCTCCACCGAATAGACCGAGTCTTAAATTCAATGTCTTCGGATCAATCTCCATATTTACCATAGTATCCGCTATCCTTAGGGCATAGGATGGGGTACATACCAGCGTGGTAGTCTTATAATCCTTCATTATTACTATTTGTTTTTCGGTATGTCCGGAAGATGTAGGGATTACCGAGGCCCCTATCTCTTCTGCGCCATAATGGAGGCCAAAAGCACCTGTAAGCAACCCATATGCGAACGCTATCTGCACCATATCGTCTTTTGTAACTCCGCCAGAGGTTAATATACGGGCAGCCAAATTGGTCCAGTTTTTTAAATCGTTTTTTGTATAACCAACAACAATAGGTTTTCCTGTCATTCCCGACGTAGAATGTAATCTCACAACCTCCCTAAGAGAGACTGCAAACATATCATAGGGATAACTGTTTCTGAGATCATCCTTTGTGGTGAAAGGAAGATTGGACAAATCCTGAATCGATTGAATATCTTCAGGTAAAACATTAAGTTTGTCAAATATCTTTCTGTAAAACTGCACGTTTTTATACACCCTGTTTAGAGTAGACTGCACTCTCTCCCATTGCAATTGTTCCAGCTCTTCCCTGGGCATACATTCATAAGCTTTATCCCAAATATTCATTTTAAATCTCCCAAAAAGGGGGTTACTCCCATATTTCCTTCTTTTCTTTCCCTAAATAGGCCCTTTGAACCTCCTTATTGTTAAGAAGACCTTTACTACTTTCTTCCATTATAATCTTTCCTGTTTCTATTACATATCCTCGATCAGCAAGTTGGAGAGCTGCTTTGGCATTTTGCTCTACTATCAGTATAGTGGTTTTGAGTTCATCCTTGAGCTTGGATATCATTCTAAATATATCTTTGCTGATCATCGGGGCCAGCCCCATAGAAGGCTCGTCCAGTAGAAGCAGAGAGGGTTTTGACATTAATGCCCTGCCAATGGCCAGCATCTGCTGCTCCCCCCCGCTCAAGGTACCTGCTATTTGATTCCTTCTTTCTCTCAATATAGGAAAAAAGGAAAAAACCTCTTCTATGTCCTTTTTTAAGGAAGATTTGTTTTTCCTGCTATACCTATGATATGCCCCCAGTTCCAAATTGGTTGATACGGTTAAAGGGGCAAATATCTGCCTTCCCTCCGGGATCTGAGATATTCCCATCTTGACTATTTGATCAGTAGGAAGACCTAGAATATTGACCCCCCTGAAGATGGCCTCCCCTTCCCTGGGAGGAGTAATCCCAGATATGGAGTTTAAAACAGTCGTTTTACCAGCACCGTTGGCACCTATTAATGCTACGATCTCTCCGACATTGACATGTATTGAGACGTTCTTCAGTGCGTGAACCTTTCCGTAATATGTATTTATATTTTTTATTCTGAGCATTTTTTATGCTTCTCCCAGATATGCCTTTATCACTTCATCATTCTCCTGAATCTCCCTGGGAAGTCCTTCTGCAATCTTTTGACCTGAGTTTAGCACCATAATTTCATCTGATATACCCATTACTAACTCCATATCATGTTCTACCAGGAGAATCGTAACACCCCTATCCCGTATCTCTATAATTAAACGGGACAGATTTTGGGTCTCTTTCGTATTTAGGCCTGATGCCGGCTCATCAAGCAATAGCAATCTGGGTTCGGTAGCCATAGCCCTTGCGATTTCCAATAGTCTTTGTTTCCCAAAGGGAAGATTTTCCGGGGACTCGTCAAACCTATCTCCTAAACCAACAAATTCGAGATACTCCATAGCCCTTTTCCTGACCTCTTTTTCTTCTTTTCTTTTTTTGGGCAAAGAGAGGATCGAACTCATTATACCAGAACTGGTCCTTGGGTGTCTTCCTATCATAACATTCTCTATGGCCGACATATTACTAAACAATTGAACATTTTGGAAGGTGCGAGATATACCCAAGGAAGAAATTCTGTAAGATTTAAGTCGAGTGATGGATTTCCCCTGAAATTGAATCTCCCCACCGGTCGGCTGTAAAATCCCTGTGATCAAATTGAAAACCGTGGTTTTACCGGCTCCATTCGGGCCAATGATGGCCTTTATCTGGCCTTCCCTTACCGTAAAATTTAGATCAGAAACAGCTACCAATCCTCCGAAGGTCTTTTTAATTTTAGAAGCATGGAGTATGACGTTATCCATTGTCCGTTTTTGTATTGGTGGTATTCGTTTACAGTTTACGGTTTGCAGTTAACGGTTGGCAAAAATGCTTCAAGCTTTATATAACAGCGGGCTTAAGCCTGCTGTTGTAATTACCGTGAACGGTAAATTGAGAACCGTGAACGGTTACTATTGGTGAAAGATTACACCTTTTTGATTAACCTGCTAAATAGATATTCTAACCCACCGATTAATCCCCTGGGCAAAAAAATCATTATCAAAAGAAGAACAGCCCCATAAACAAATATCTCAAAGTCTTTTAAAGCCCTTAAGAATTCTGGCATTATGGTTAAAAGAGCAGCACCAATCAAGGCGCCCCAGACGCTATGCATCCCTCCTATTACCACCATCATCACCAAAAGGATTGAGAAAAAAAGGCCAAAAGAACCTGGACTGACAAAAGTTACGTAATGGGTATATAGACTGCCTGCAACAGAGCCAAAAACAGCACTAATCATAAAGACCTGTATTTTGAGTTTGCTGGTATTAACCCCCATGGCATTTGCTGCGACTTCACTATCATGAATCGATCTGAGCGCCCTGCCTATCCTGGAATGAATCAAATTAAGTGAAAGGGTAAGGATCAGCAACAGGAAAGCCCACACAAAAAAGTAGTATTTTATATCTGTGTTCATTGTATATCCGGCAAGAGAAATTTTTGGTATATCTCCAATCCCAGACGGACCACCGGTAATATCTGTCAGCTCATTAAATACTATATAAGTAATTTCTCCAAAACCCAATGTGGCCATGGCGAGATAATGACCCTTCAGTTTCAAAGATGGAATACCTATAATCAACGCTATACAGGAAGACAAAAGGATACCTAGAAAAAAAGCGCCCCAGGGGTGAAAACCTAATTTGGCAGTGAGGACTGCAGAAGTATAAGCACCAAGTCCGAAGAAGGCAGCGTGACCGATAGATATCTGTCCTGCATATCCCATAAGCAGGCTGAGTCCGATGGCAATGATTCCATTGATGCCTACGAATACCATAGTACTTATGTAGTAGGTATTGGTAACAATGAAAGGGAAAACAACCAGGCAGACAGTGAGAAATAGGAGTATAAGAGAGTCTTTCTTATCCATAGGAACTCAAGAACCTAAAATTTTTTAAATCCACTTACCTCAGAAACCCCAAAGATTCCACTTGGCTTAATAAAAAGAACGAGTAGAAGGACTAAAAGGGCAATGGCATCCTTGTACCCAGAGTGAATAAGACCTGCCCCCAATGACTCCATAACTCCCAAGAGAAGCCCTGCAAATATCGCCCCATAAAAATTTCCCAGGCCACCCAGGACAGCCGCCCCAAAACCCTTTAAACCTAACATAGCGCCATTGTCATAAGCCATTAGGGTAATAGGCGCTATAATGATGCCTGCAATCCCCCCTATTGCGGCTGATAGGGCAAAGGATAAGAGAACCATCCGTTTGACGTTGATTCCCATCAGGCTTGCTGCTGTTCGATTAACAGCACAGGCAGTCATTGCCTTTCCAATAATGGTGTATTTGAAAAAAAAGGACAACAATACCACAACGACAACTGTTATCCCAACGACCCAGATGTACTGGGGATTAAGAGATGCCCCCATAAAAGCGATACCCTTCTCTCCTGAGAAAGGAGGTAGAAAGTGGGTATCCTTCCCCCATACTAACATGGCGATACCCTTAAACAGGATGGAAACTGCTATGGTCACAATAATCAGAGTAACTACCGTAGGCTTTTTTATAGGAGAAATGGTAAATCTCTCCATGATAATGCCTATTAAAGTAAGAACAAGAACTGTGAGAGGGAAACCTATAACCAGGGGAAATTTTAGCATCACAGTAAAGAAGATCATGGTGAGACCACCCAGCATTACAAACTCGCCCTGGGCAAAATTTATAATGGAGGTTGAATTGTAGATAATATTGAACCCAAGGGCTATGATTGCATAAACGCTTCCTATAGTGATCCCGCTGAGGACATACTGTATAATCTGGCTGTATAGGGGCAATCTAACCTCCTGTAAGAAAAAAACTGAGACCACCTTTAAAAGAAAAATGGTCTCAGTCTCAGGTTTGATCGAACATCGTAACTGCTCAGGTAGATAGGCTGTAGGTGTTTAGACTGTAAGGTAAAGAAGCAGAGACAGGGACTTACTGACGCAGTCCGTCTGCAAAACTAACGGCCTTCAGCCTACAGTCTAAATAACCTTAGTAGTAACTTATTTTTTATATAAATCGAATTTTCCTTTTTTTACAGTGAGCATTTCCAGAGAATCCAAGCCAAGCCCTGTGTGATCGGTTGGAGAGAAGTTAAAGATACCACCTGTTCCAACAAAACCCTTCTTATTCTCTATGAATGACCTCATCTTATTCTTATCGGGGCCAGAAGCCTTTAAAGCAGCCACAACGAGATTTAGGGCATCCAATGCATGTCCCCCAAAGGTACTCACATCTTCTTTATGCTGAGATTCATATGCCTTCTTGTATTCAACAAGGAGTTTCTTCTGAGGATGTTTCTTGTCTAAGAATTCTGCTACCAGAACTCTGCCGCAGGGGAATATAACACCTTCAGCAGCCTCCCCAGCCGCTGCAGCATATTTTGTATTACCAAACCCATGACTTTGATAGAGTGGTATGGTGATCGCAAGTTGTATCCTATTCTTCATGACTGTTGTCTGTGCAGGAAGGATGGACCAATTCACAATTGCCTGGGCTTCAGTCCCTTTGATCTTGGTCAATTGGGGTGTCAAATCTGTGTCTTTGGGGCCGTATGTCTCATCTGAAACAATTGTAATCCCAAACTCAGGGGCATACTTTTTAAGTTGTTCCCGTCCCTGAGCACCAAAACCCGTTGTATCTGTAATTATGGCAACCTTGGCAATACCGCTTTTCTTCATATGCCCATAAATCTTTTGAACCACATGACTGTCCTTTTGGGGTGTTTTGAATATCCACTTTCTTTCCTTATCGGTCTTTGGATCATGAACTATGGCCTCTGCTGCTGCACACGACACCAGTATCTGTTCTGCCTCTTCCATTATTGGAACAACAGCCATGCTCTCACCGCTTGTCGATGGTCCCACTATAGCCAGCACCCCTTCTTTTAAGAGTTTCTTGGCAGCCAAAACGGCTGCAGTAGGATCTCCTTTGGTGTCTTCAATCAGGAGTTTCAGGGGGTGACCATTGATTCCCCCAGCCTTATTAACCTTATCTTCAATCCATACAGCTGTTCTTCTCTCAGGCTCACCCAGCCAGCTTGCAGGACCTGTAAATGCAAAGAGACAGCCAATCTTATATGGCTCCTTTGCCTCTACCTTCTTTGCAAAACCATTAACTAACAAGGCGAGACTAAAAAACAATACCCCTCCTAAAATCAACAGCTTTCTTTTAAACATATTTACCTCCTCATTTATTACCTAATAGTGTCAGTAGTTATTTGCCTGTGGTCAATTGCATTTGTATCTAGTTAAATTAATTTTCACCCCCTTTCCTCATCTGCCAGCCTACTATTTGAGTTCACACTGAAAATTTCCCTTTTCCACTCCCTGGCGCAGGTTATTTAGTCGGATTTGCTGAATCTGTCATTTCGACCTCAAGGAGAAATCTTCTGTTTTCAGGAGGTTACAGAACAAAGATTTCTCGCTACGCTCGAAATGACAACTTGTTGAGACTTCCAAGTAACTTAAATTTGCAAATGCGTTGTAAGTAGCTTATATTACTTGAC
>JBAZOX010000098.1:0-8830 GCA_041648535.1 Desulfobacteria bacterium
TTCTCTACAACTTCTTCAATAGTTCTGTCGGTAGAATCAATATTAATAGAATCAATGGCAGGTTTTAGCGGGGCATATTTTCTCGAACTGTCGTTACGGTCTCTTTGAATTATTTCCCTTGTAACCCTATCTAAGCTGACTTTTTCTCCTGTTGCTATTAATTCCCTGTGTCTCCTCTTCCCCCTTTCTTCTGATAAAGCATCAAGATAGAATTTAATATCGGCATCAGGGAAAACCACTGTTCCAATATCTCTTCCCTCTATAACGACCCCCCCATCTTCCCCCATCTTTCTTTGTACCCTTAATAATGCATCCCTTACAACCTTTTTAGCAGAGACGCTTGATGCCAGCAGACTCACACTGGAAGATCTTATTGCCTCTGTAACATCCTTGCCATTTAACAGCACCCTTGAATATCCATTTCCCATACTAAATGAAATATCGATCTCTAAGCACATTTGTAAAAGCCTATCTTCGTCATCAATACTAATATTTTTCTCAAGGGTACTCAAGGCGACTGCCCGATACATAGCTCCAGTATCGATATAGATATAATTCAACCTTTTTGCCAAAATTTTGCTTATTGTACTTTTCCCTGCACCTGATGGGCCATCAATGGCAATGACGAGTCCCTTTTTCATATTTACCAACATCCTGGCCAGGCAATTGTCTCACCTTTACGTGTAAGTATTCAGGTAGGCACAAAGGCACAGAGCGCCAAAGGCACAAAGTAGGAAAAAACAACGAAACGACCCTGCTCCGCTCTGCTTTGTGCCTATGTGCCTTTGCCACTTTGTGCCTGAGTAGTTACCTTTACGTTAAATTACTGAATAAGAGAAAACAGTTTATCTTTAAACTCAGGGAACGAGGTTCCAATACAAGAAGTATCTTCTACAACAGTCTTACCTGATGCCATGAGACCGGCAATTATCAGTGACATGGCAATACGGTGATCCCCGAAACTCTGGCAGTTACATCCCATTAACTTATCTTTGCCTGATATCCTCATACCATCATCGAACTCCTCTACTTCTGCTCCAAATTTCTTTAGTTCAGAAGCAACAGCCTTGATCCTATCGGTTTCTTTAACCCTTAATTCTTTGGCATCCTTGATGACTGTGTCCCCCTCTGCTACTGATGCCGCAACAGACAGGATAGGAAGTTCGTCTATTGTTTTTGGTATGAGGTCTCCTTCAATTTTGGTTCCTTTAAGCCGGCTGGTTTTAACCAGTATGTCTGCTACAGGTTCTCCCCATGTTTCATATTCATTCAATAATTGAATGTTTGCCCCCATTTTTTTCAATACTTCTAATATCCCAGTACGACTTGGATTTACCCCAACTCGCTTTAAGAAAACCTCCGAATTTGGGATGACTAACGCCGCTACTATAAAAAAGGCAGCCGAAGAGATGTCCCCTGGAATCTCAATCTCCCTTCCATCCAGGTTTGATCCACCGGCTATGCTGACTGAGTTGTCATCCCTTTTTAAATTGGCGCCAAAGAACCTGAGCATGCGCTCAGTGTGATCCCTTGACAGGGAAGGTTCAGTTATCTTTGTGACTCCATCAGCATAAAGACCGGCTAAAAGAATAGCTGACTTAACTTGGGCACTGGCAATAGGAGAGACATAATCAATAGGATTTAGCCCTGTCCCATTAATAACCAGTGGAGCAAAATTACCATTTTCTCTTCCCCAAATTTTAGCCCCCATTGAACTAAGAGGTTCGACAACTCTCTTCATTGGCCTCTTGCGGAGGTATCTGTCCCCAGTAATTACAGAGAAAAACCTTTGTCCAGTTAAAAGACCTGTTAAAAGTCGGACAGTGGTTCCAGAGTTGCCAGCGTCTATAACATCTTCAGGTTCGGTTAGACCGTATAGCCCCCTACCATTTATTATCAGTTGGTCTACTTTTGGCTCATCCACTTCAATACCCATCATTCGAAAGGCATTCAGGGTTCTAAGATTGTCGTCACCTCTCGAGGGTTCTATAATTCTGGTCTTGCCTTTTGCCAGAGAACCAATAATGACAGCCCTATGAGATATAGATTTATCTCCAGGTACTGTTACTTCTCCTTTTAACCCTCCTTTTCGTTCAATGACTGTCTTTTCCAATGTTCCCTTCTGTCTTCTGACTCCTGACTTCTGACTTCTGGTTTATTTAATAGCTCTCCTTACTTCTCTTGATTTTTGAAATTCGGATACCAGCTTTTCCGAGTCCTCTTCTGCAATGGCCCTCTTTATTTCCTCCAGGGATGATTGAAAATGAGTTATGCTATTCAGCACATTTTCTTTGTTCATTAGAAAGATGTCTTTCCACATTGTAGGATGACTGGCTGCAATTCGTGTAAAATCTTTAAGTCCCCCGGCGGAGTACGACAATATATCCTCTTTATTATCCTTAATATTGATTATAGCGTTTATCAGGGAAAATGCAACAACATGCGGCAAGTGGCTGACTATAGCGAAGATATTATCGTGTTTTGCCATATCCATTGAAATGACTTTACAACCGACCTTTTCCCACATAGTTTTGATTCTTTCAAGGGCGTTTCGGTTTGTTCTGGAAGTAGGGGTAAGTACACATTTATGCCCAGCAAATAGAGAAGGGTCGGCAGCTTCAATTCCAGAGTTCTCTGTTCCTGCAATGGGATGACCGCCAACAAAATATATATTATCATTATCGGGAATAAATCTTTCCACACCTTTTACGATTTCTTCCTTTATGCTGCCTACATCGGTAATTATGCACCCATTTGGTATATACCGGACTACTTTCTTGATTATCTCGACAATTACTCCAGGAGGTGTAGCTACTACCACTAAATCTACATCAGAAACACCTTCAGCAAGGTGGGTAGTATAGCTGTCAATGGCGCCCAGATCAATGCCCTTTTTCAGATTTTTTTCATTCCTGCCTATCCCAACTACTTTTTTGAATAGGTTTTCTCCCTTGGCGGCCTTTGCTAATGAACCTCCAATTAACCCTAATCCAATAATTGCAACCTTGTCAAAGAGGTAGGCCACTCTTACAAACTCCTTCCTACAGCATTGGCTATGTTTCGCAGATCGTTCATCAGGGTCTTAAACCTATCGGGTTTCAAGGATTGAGGTCCGTCAGAAAGGGCATCCTGTGGGGAAGGGTGTACCTCAATCATTAATCCGTCTGCTCCAGCCGCAATAGCAGCTCTCGATATCGGTCCAACCAGATTCCATTTGCCAACGGCATGGCTTGGATCTATAATTATGGGAAGATGACTGAGCTCCTTAATTATTGGAATAGCGCTTATATCAAGGGTATTACGGGTAGCCGTTTCAAATGTTCTAATCCCCCTCTCGCATAGTATTATCTGCTCATTTCCCTGGGATGCAATGTACTCTGCAGACATGAGAAGCTCCAGTATAGTAGAACTGAAACCTCTTTTAAGGATAACAGGTTTTTTGATGGCGCCAACCTCCTTCAACAGACGGAAATTCTGCATATTTCTAGTGCCAATCTGAATTATATCAGCATATTTACAGACCATGTCAATATCTCTGGGGTCCATCAATTCAGTGACTACCATTAAGCCTGTTTTTTCCCTTGCTTCTGCAAGATACCTTAACCCTTCTTCACCCAATCCCTGAAAGCTGTAGGGTGAAGTCCTGGGTTTAAAAGCGCCTCCCCGCAGGAAGTTTACCCCTGTTGCTTTAATAGATTGGGCCACGTCTAAAACCATCTCTCGACCTTCTACAGCACAGGGCCCAGCAATGACCTGTATCTTATTGCCGCCTATCTCAGCTCCTTTGATGTTTATTATTGTATCGTCCTTTTTGAAGTCCCTGCTAACCAGTTTGTAAGGCTTTAATATTGGTACTATCTTTTCGACACCGGGAAGGGACTCTAATGATTGACTATGAAGTATGGCATCTTCTCCAATAGCACCGATAATGGTACGTTCTTTTCCCTTTGAAATATGGACAGCCAAACCCAGGTCTTCTATCTTTTTTATAACGCGATTAAAATCATCTTCAGTGCATGTTGGTTTTAATACTACAATCATGCTATTTCCTTCTAGGTTTTATTTTTTTATACTCCTGGGATATGATCCCAATATCTTTAGAAACAAAGAATTTTTGTTCAATTCATCCAGGGCATTTTTTACATTTTCGTCAGAGATGTGTCCCTCCATGTCCAAAAAGAATATATACTCCCATGCCTTTTTCTTGAGAGGCCTTGACTCAATCTTTGTCAGATTGATACTATTCCTGGCAAAGGGTTCTAGCATTAAGTGTAAAGCCCCAACTTCATCTTTGACTGAAAACATAATGGATGTTTTATCATTGCCGCTCTTTTCAGGTTCCTTTTTGCCGATTACGAGAAACCTGGTAAAATTATTGATGTTATCCTCAATCTTTCTTCTCACTATACTTAGATCATAAAGGGTAGCGGCAAACTCGCTGGCAATAGCAGCAACTGATGGGTCATCGGATGCATTCTGGGCAGCCAAAGCGGTACTTGCTACATCAAGTATAGGTATATTTGGCAGATTATTTCCAAGCCAATTACGACATTGAGCAATAGCATGGGAATGAGAATACACCTTCTCGATATTTTCCATCTTACCTGTTTTCGACAGAAGATGATGAGATATCTCTAATAAAATCTCTGCGCATATCTTTAGATTGTAGTCAACAAACATATCAAGGGTATTGCTGACCACTCCTTCAGTTGAATTCTCTATAGGGACAACTCCAAAATTGACTCTATCTCGTTCTACTTCATCAAATATTTCAGGGATATTCCTTTTCTGTACAAAATCTGCTGATAAGCCGAAGTGATGAATAGATGCTATGTGAGTAAAAGTGGCTTTAGGACCCAGGTATGCGATTTTAATGGGTTGCTCAAGGGAGAGGGAAGCAGAGATTATCTCTCTAAAGACAGTCTTTATGGCTTCGTTTGTAAAAGGGCCTTTATTTATCTTTGTTAATCTCTCATATATTTTGAGTTCTCTTTCCGGTGCATAAAAATCCATATCGTTTTCGGCTTTAGTTTTAGCAATCTTAATTGCTAATTCAGCCCTTTTATTGAGTAATTTGAGTATTCCCGTATCAATATGGTCGATCTTGTCACGTGAGACATCTAATTCACTCCGCTTACTCACATTTTAGTCCTCCTCCCCAAAAATAAATTGCCTATGCCTGACTGATTCTTTGCATTTGTAATAAAAAAATCATTCTAACTTAAATAGATAGAAAATGCAAACCTTTTTTAGCACAGTGTTGGAAAAGGGAAGGCACATCCGGAGAATATCCGGTTAGGCAGATTTATCTTTTAACCAATAGCCGCTGCCATTTTAAATATAGGAAGATACATGGCTACTACTAAGCCGCCAAGAACAACCCCCAGAAAAACCATTAGCATAGGTTCAAGCATGGCAGTCAAAGTATCAACTGCGGCATCGACTTCATCATCATAGAAGTCTGCGATCTTTGCAAGCATGGCATCCAGGGCACCGGTAGCTTCCCCCACAGCTATCATTCTGACTACCATAGGCGGGAAAACCTTGCTCTCAGCCAAGGGTTCGGCTATAGTTCGGCCTTCACTGATACCTGCTTTTGTGTAGTATATCGAACGTTCCACTGTCTTATTCCCGGCCGTCTTAGCTGTAATGTCCAGACCATCCAATATGGGTACGCCGCTGGAAATCATGGTTCCCAATGTCCTGGTAAATTTAGCAACCGCAGCTTTCCTTATCAACGGTCCAAATACAGGGAGTTTAAGGACAAAGTCATCAATGATGGTTTTCCCCTTTTCTGTATTGTGAAATTTTTTGAAAGCAAATCCCAATGCGAATAGACTGCCAGCAATATATATAATGCTGCTCTTTAATATATCGCTTATCTTAATTACGATTTGAGTAGGGACGGGGAGTGCCGCACCAAACTCCGCGAACATCTTTTGGAAAACAGGGATGACAAAGAGAAGCAGCACAACGACTACAACCACAGCAACTCCCAAGATACTAATAGGATAAACCATTGCCCCCTTAACCTTCTTCTTTAGTTTCATCGTCTTTTCTATATAGCCTGCCAGTCTATTCAGGATAGAGTCTAATATGCCTCCCACCTCACCAGCCGCCACTAAGTTGACATACAGCTCATCGAATAGGTTCGGATGTTTTTTAAGTGCATCAGTAAAAGTCGCTCCCCCTTCTATATCCCCTTTTATCTGAACAAGTATCTTTTTAAAGGTCTTGTTATCCTGTTGGGATGAGAGTATATCCAGTGCCTGTACCAAAGGAAGTCCAGCGTCTATCATGGTAGAAAGCTGGCGAGTAAAGATAACCAGATCATTTTCCGTAACCTTTGGTTGAAAAAAAGCAATATTTTCAAATAGGTCTTTTGGCTTTACCTTGATCTTGCTTGGTGTGATCTTTTGTCTTCCAAGCTGCATCCTCACAGCAGGTTCTGAAACTGCCTCAATTTCCCCTTTCTGGATTTTGCCCTGACGTGTTTTCCCTTCCCATATATATACTGGCATGGTTTATCTCCTCAAAAAACAAACTTTATTGGGCAACAGGCTGTTCAGTATTCTATTCTCTAACAGCCAACTCTGAACCGTGAACGGCGAACTGTACTTATTAGTCACATGCCGTAGTTCTCAAGATCTCTTCGATAGTGGTAACACCCTCTTTTAGTTTTGTAATTCCGCTCTGCCTTAAAGTTTTCATGCCAAGGGCAACCGCCTTCTTTTTTACCTCATAGTCAGGAGATCCATCCAAGATCAATTCTTTTAACCCCTCTTCTACAGGCATCACTTCATACAACGCTATTCTTCCTCTATATCCGGTATTGTTGCAGTTTACACAACCTTTTCCTGAGTAACAGATTAAATCAAGAACCTCATCTTCTGGAATCCCAAGATTTATTAATGCCCGTTTAGAAACCTTCAAAGGCTCTTTACACTCTGGACATATTATACGAGCCAATCTCTGTGCCAGAATTAGGTTTATCGAAGATGCTGCTAGGAATGGTTCAATTCCCATATTTAAGAGCCTGCTAACTGTTCCAGGTGCATCATTTGTATGTAAAGTACTTAACACTAGGTGACCGGTAAGGGCAGCCTTAACACTTATTTCTGCCGTTTCAAAATCTCTGATCTCTCCAACCATAATGATGTTAGGATCCTGACGTAAAAAGGATCTAAGAGCAGCAGCAAAGGTCAATCCAATTTGCTCATATACCTGGACCTGATTAATTCCGTGCAGATTAAACTCTATGGGATCCTCAACAGCACAAATATTCTCAGAAATCTTATTTAACTCTAATAAGGCTGAATAAAGGGTTGTTGTCTTCCCACTTCCGGTAGGACCTGTTACCAAAACCATACCAAAAGGCTTGTAAATAGCTTCTTGAAACTCCTGTAATGCCTTTTTTTCGAATCCTAATTTAGTCATATCCAGTTGTAAATTTGATTTGTCTAGCAAACGGAGAACAACTTTCTCTCCAAAGAGGGTAGGTAGCACTGATACGCGAAAATCCATCTCTCTTCCTCTTCGGATCTTTAATTTAATCCTTCCATCCTGCGGTAACCTCCTCTCAGCTATATCAAGATTAGACATAATCTTGATGCGGGATATTATGGCATTCTTCAGTTTTATGGGAAGCTTCATTACCTCATACAATAGCCCATCTATTCTCATTCTTACCCTGAAGATCTTTTCATAGGGTTCGATATGAATATCACTTGCGTCCTTTTTTATAGCATCTGTTAAAATTAGATTAACCAGTTTAACAACAGGGGCATCTTCACTAGCCCTTTCAAGTTCATTAATGTTTATTTCCTCTTCATCGCTAACTAATTCAATTCCCGTAACATCAAGGCTAGAGATAACATCAGAGAAGGATGCAAAAAAATCATAATATTTAATCTATGGCAGATTTAATTGAAGTCTCTGATGCAACTAAGACTTCAATATTAAGACCGGTAAGGAATTTGACATCATCTATAGCAAATATATTTGAAGGGTCCGACATAGCAAGAATCAGGGTTGAGCCGATCTTATCAATAGGAATCAATTGATATTTCTCGACGATACTGGTAGGTATAAGCTTAATAATTTGAGGATCAATCTCGAATTCCGAGAGGTTAATGTGTGGGGTATTATACTGGGTGCTTAAAAAAGAGGTCAGGTCGCTCTCTTTCAAAAAGCCCAACTTTACAAGGTTGAATCCTAATCGTCCACCAGAATTTCTCTCTTCTTCCATGGCTTTCTCAAGTTGTTCTGGTGAGATCAGCTTCTTCTTGACGAGTAAATTGCCCAATCCTTTAGCCATTTATATTCCCGGCAAGACACTGTTTTTTAGACATTTTAACTGAGGCCAGTACCTAATGTCAAGGGGGGGGTATCCTCCTCTTCCTATGCCTCACACAAATAATCTCTTAGCCAATGTCTCCTTCATCAATTTAACAGGTGCATCTATATCTGTCCAAATTTTAAAACTCAATGCCCCCTGAAAGACCAGCATCCCCAGTCCATTATGAGTGGTTAAGCCAGCCTCTTCTGCCTCTCTCAAGAGGGGAGTCTTTAAGGGGTTATAAACTATATCATATATTATAGCGCTCTTAGGCAAATAACTAAGAGGTAGCTTCAAAGAATCTCCGTTCATCCCAACGGAGGTAGTATTTATAAGTAGGTCAGTATCACCCAAACAATTCTTTAGGGCATTGTTGTCTAAAGGTAGGGCAGAAAATTTTACTGAGGGAAATCTACCAGAGAATTCTTCTGTCAACTTTTCTGCTCTGTTATAAGTCCTGTTGGTAATAGATATTTTTTTGGCACCACTTAG
>JBAZOX010000099.1:0-8784 GCA_041648535.1 Desulfobacteria bacterium
AAGGATTATTCTCCATGAAGCTCAAATTCAAGAAACAAGCATTCCAAACCGAAGCCGTCAATGCGGTGGCGGACTGCTTTGCCGGACAGCCAAAAAGCGAAGGCATTACCTTCCGGATAGATCCCGGTAAAACAGGAAGCACCGGTAATAGTGGACAAACCCAATCCGGCTTTGACTTTTCTCAGTCCGGCTTTAAGAACCGCGAACTGGTTCTTACGAAGGATCAGCTTTTTGTGAACATCCAAACCGTACAGCAGCGGCAGAATCTCCCTCAATCGACCTCGCTTTACAGTGACAAGGTCTGCGCAGTGAACCTCGATATCGAGATGGAAACCGGCACTGGGAAAACCTATTGTTATATCAAGACCATGTTTGAGCTGAACCGTCGTTTTGGTTGGTCCAAGTTTATCGTTGTTGTGCCGTCCATAGCGATTCGCGAAGGGGTCTATAAATCTTTTGAAATTACCGCCGAACACTTTATGGAGCAATACAACAAACGCGCCCGCTTCTTTATCTATAATTCAAAACAGCTTCATCACTTGGAACAGTTCTCCTCCGATGGTGGCATCAATGTCATGATCATTAACGTCCAGGCATTTAACGCACGGAGCCAGGATGCCCGCCGCATTTATGAAGAACTGGATGATTTCCAGTCGCGAAAACCGATCGATGTTATCAAGAGCAACCATCCGATCATGATTCTTGATGAGCCTCAGAAACTGGAAGGCGCCAAGACCTTCGAGTCGCTCAAGGAATTCGCACCGCTCGCCATCCTGCGTTATTCCGCAACACATAAAACACCACACAATAAAATCCACCGGCTGGATGCATTGGATGCCTACAACCAGAAGCTGGTCAAAAAGATTGCGGTTCGCGGTATCACTGTAAGGGGATTAACCGGAACCAATGCCTATCTCTATCTTGAGTCCATCCAGATTTCTGCCACCAGCCCACCCATTGCCCGTATCGAGTTTGAGGTTAAGCAACAGAACGGCATCAAGCGGATAATGCGCAAGTTTGGCAGGAATGACAACCTCTTTGATCTTTCAGAGGGACTGTCTCAGTACAAGGGATTTATTATCGCCGATATCGATGCGGTAACAGATACAGTCAGCTTCACCAATGGTGTGGTTCTGGAAGCAGGAGAGGCCACCGGCGATGTCAATGAAGCCACACTGCGCCGGATTCAGATCCGTGAGGCGGTAAAGGCACATCTTGAAAAAGAGCAGGCCCTTTTTCCACAGGGAATCAAGGTACTTTCGCTCTTCTTTATCGATGAAGTGGCAAAGTACCGCCGATACGCCGATGGGGTTGAGCAACCGGGTGAATATGCCTGGATATTCGAAGAGGAGTATAAGGATGCCTTGAATGAAATTCCGCTCTTGCTGGATGAGCCTTATCGTCAATACCTTGAGAATATAAAGGCCGAGAAAACCCACAACGGATACTTTTCCATCGACAAGAAAAGTAAACATCTGGTTGACCCAACCGTACGTGCAAGGAGCACGGAAACGGATGATGTGGATGCATACGACCTCATCTTGAAAGACAAAGAACGTCTGCTCTCCATGGAAGAGTCTGTACGCTTTATCTTCTCTCATTCAGCCTTGAGCGAAGGCTGGGATAACCCCAATGTCTTTGTGATCTGTACACTTAAGCACAGCGACAGCAGCATTCGCAAACGCCAGGAAGTGGGGCGGGGCCTACGCCTCTGCGTCAACCAGGCTGGTGATCGCATGGATAGTGGGGCTAATATCCACGATATCAACCTCCTGACAGTTGTTGCCAGTGAAAGTTACAAAGACTTTACTGCGGGACTTCAGAAAGAAATATCAGATTCCCTCTCTGACAGACCGCGTAAAGCCGATGAAGAATATTTCACCGGTAAAATTCTTAGGATGCCGGAAGGCGATGTAATAGTCACACCGCAAATTGCTAAACAGATTTACAAATACCTGCTGAAAAATGATTATACCGACGACAACGATGCTATTACTGCCACATACCATGAGGCCAAAAAGAACAACACGCTGGTTGCTTTGCCCCCGGAACTTGCACCCTATGCTCCTCAGATAGCCCAGTTGATCGATAGCGTCTTTAGTGACGCAGCACTGCCGGAAATTGACGATGGGCGCAAAGCAAAGCCTAACCCGCTGAACGCAAACCTTGAAAAAGCAGAATTCAAAGCGCTGTGGGAAAAGATCAACCGGAAGGCCGCTTACACAGTTCACTTTGACACTGCTGAATTGATTAAGAAATGCGTGACGACTCTTGAAAAGGAATTAAGGGTTACCAAATTGCAGTATACCGTTGAGCGTGGCGAGCAAAATGATGCCGTCACTTACGATGAAATGAGAGATGGGCAGGGTTTTCATATAAAAGAAAATGAGACAGGATATTTTTCCCATTCAGTACATTCTGCCGTAAAATACGATCTGATTGGCAAGCTGGCCGAAGACACCCATCTGACCCGTAGAACTGTCGCTGAAATTTTGAAAGGTATGACCGGGGTGGTTTTCTCGCAATACCGCCAGAATCCGGAAGATTTCATGCAGAAGGCCATAAATATTATCAACGAACAGAAGGCGACAGTGGTCGTGGAGCATCTGAGCTACAGCCAAGTGGAAGGTAAACATGAACTCCATGAGATATTTACCGTGGATAAACAACAGGATTTCAGCAGGGCCATAAAAACAGAGCGCCACGTTTATGACTATGTTTTTACCGATTCCAAGACGGAAAGAGCATTTGTGACCGAACTGGACAAGAGCGTCGAAGTGGTGGTCTATGCCAAACTCCCCAGAGGTTTCTTCATTCCGACTCCTGTTGGTAACTATAATCCGGACTGGGCCATCGTCTTCAAGGAAGGAACGGTCAAGCACATCTATTTTGTTGCCGAGACCAAAGGCTCCATGTCATCAATGGAATTAAGGAAGATTGAAAAATACAAAATCAATTGCGCTCGTAAGTTCTTCTCCGGCATAACCACCGATCAGGTCAAATATGACATCGTCAGTGACTATGCAAAACTGATGAATATCGTGAAGTGAGGAATCACAGCTAAGAAAAGCTCCTGAAGACAGTACTGCAAATTCTTGGGCCACAATACTTAATTACGGAAAAACCAGACGTGTAGATATGTCTAAAGAGTTAGCAAAGGTTTTAGGACACTACCTTATTGAACGAAAAAAGGAAGCCCTAAAGAGGGGATGGAGAGAACCCCCTGAATGGCTCTTTTACAATGAGGATGGATGATTAATTGATATGGTTCATCTCCCAAAGGGTTGGTCGATGAAAAGGCTTCAAGGGGTCAAGGGTTCAAGGATTCGAGCGAAATGCCTAAAAATTACAAAGATGCACCCTATACGCACCCAGTGATGATTTTGCCATTAAAAAAGGGGTTAACCAATATCGGCTAACCCCTTGATATTACTGGTACGCCCAGCAGGATTCGAACCTACCCGCTCCAAATCCGGCTATCCCTGGTTCTGGTGCGCCGAAGCCTCCGGCACCGCCCCCCAGGCGGCAAAGAATTCATCGGCAAGCGTTGGAACAATGTTCATCTCACACTGGTCCGGAAAAAAGAGGCAAGCTCATGAGCGCTATATATCGTAAACCTTGGAAATATATCTTTTAAAATAGCATCGTTTATGCTATTATGGGGCGCAGAATGGAATCAATACCACGATATTTCATACCTCCTGCTGATCACTTCTTCCTGTTTGGTCCGCGCGGCACTGGCAAGACCTGGTTGACCCAGAGGCTTTTTCCCCAGGCGCTCCGGGTAGATCTGCTGGAGCCGGAAACCTTACGTTCGCTATCTGCACGACCCGAGCGTCTGCGGGAGTTGATAGGGGCTAGGCCTGAGGTTCTGCAGGTGGTCATTGACGAAGTGCAAAAGCTGCCAGTGTTGCTGGAAGTCGTCCATCTGCTGATCGAGGATAAGCGGGGTGTACAGTTTATATTCACCGGCTCAAGCGCCCGCAAGCTGCGGCGCAGCGGTGTGAATCTTTTAGGCGGCCGGGCGGCTCAAAAGTCCTTGCATCCCTTCATGGCCGCTGAACTAGGCCCGCAATTCGATCTGGAGGAAGCATTGCTCCTCGGCATGCTACCAATCGTGCGGGGGGGCAAGGCGCCCGAGGAAATCCTGCGCGCATACAACGGCCTCTATTTGCGGGAAGAAGTGCAGATGGAAGGCTTGGTGCGCAATATCGGGAACTTTTCCCGCTTTCTCGAAGCCATCAGCTTTTCGCAGGCGGCCGTGCTTAACTTGGCCAATGTTGCCCGGGAGTGCCACGTGAACCGCAAAACGGTGGAGGGCTATCTGGAAACATTGGAGGATCTTTTGCTGGCTTTCCGAGTGCCGGTTTTCACCCGGCGGGCGCAACGCGAACTGGCGGCACATCCTAAGTTTTTCTTTTTTGATGCCGGCGTCTTCCGCGCCAACCGGCCGTCCGGTCCTCTGGATTCTCCGTCGGAGATCGATGGCGCTGCGCTGGAGAGTCTCGTTGCCCAACACCTGCGTGCGTGGTGTGACTATTCGGGCGGCAAACACCAATTGTATTACTGGCAGACACGGTCTAAATTGGAGGTGGATTTCGTGGTCTATGGCGAGGGCGGCTTGCACGCGCTGGAAGTGAAGAACACAGCCCAGGTGCGGCCGGAGGATCTGCGTGGACTTAAAAACTTCGGCGAAGACTTTCCGGAAAGCTGCCGCTGGCTGCTGTATCGCGGGAGGGAGCGACTTTTGCGTGACGGCATCCTTTGCGTGCCCTGCGAGGAGTTTCTGCTGCAACTGAAACCAGGCGAGTTCCCAACATGACTATTCTCGAAACTATCCTTAAAAGTTAAAAAGGGGAAGCTTCAACTCATCCTCTTAGGTTGATAGGTACAGTAGGGTTCCTCTCCTAGATAGTCTCCAGTAAACTCATATGCCCTTGCCCTGCATCCACCGCAAACCTGTCGATATTCACATATCCCGCATTTGCCATTGTATCGGTCAAAATCTCTCAGGGATTGAAATATCTCTGAGTTTGTCCATATTTCCTTGAGGGTGGATTTTCGAATGTCTCCGCAGTTGACTTCCAGATAACCACATGGCTGAACCTGTCCTGTGTGGGATATAAAGCAGAAGGATACCCCACCGAGACACCCCCGTGTTACGGCATCCAATCCATGGGTTTCAAATGTCATCTTCTTTCCTTCTTCCTTTGCCCTCTGTCTAAGGATACGATAGTAATGAGGAGCGCATGTAGCCTTTAGATGCAGAGATGTCTTTTCTCTCTGGTTATAAAACCAATGGAGGGTTTTTTCATACTCTCCAGACGGAATCTCATTATCCTTTAATTCTTTTGCTCTGCCAGTTGGGACTATAAGGAATATATGATGGGCAGCGGCTCCCAGTTCAACGGCCAAATCAAGGATATATGGAAGTTCCCTTATATTGCTGCTGGTAACAGTGGTGTTTATCTGAAATTCCAGTCCTGCCTTCTTAGCGTATTCTATACCCCTCAGGGCGCCTTGAAACGCCCCCTCCACCTGACGAAAACGATCATGGCTTTCCCTGGTTGCACCATCTATACTGATACTGATCCTCTTGATTCCAGACTGCACCATCTTCCTGGCATTTTCTTCGTCAATAAGGGTGCCGTTGGGGGCCATAACCATTCGAAGACCTTTCTGGGTTCCATATTCAGCGATCTCAAATATGTCCTTCCTCATCATCGGTTCTCCACCGGTAAGGATAATCACAGGGTTGCCGAACCCCACAATGTCATCGATTAGTCTGAGACACTGTTCAGTTGAAAATTCACCGGGGTAAGGTCCCTTTTCAGCAGAGGCACGGCAGTGTATACAGGATAGATTACAACTCCTTGTAACCTCCCAGGCAATCATCTTTAATTCAGAATTGTGAGATGTGCCTTGAAAAGCTTTGTTCATATTATCTCTTGCCACCGAGTATCTTTGCCGCCTCTTTTGCAAAATAGGTGATGATCAGGTCTGCGCCAGCCCTTTTTATGCTTAAGAGGCATTCCATCATTACCTTTTCACCATCAAAGAAGCCCAGCTTATCCGCAGCCTTGACCATGGCATATTCACCGCTCACATTGAAGGCGGCCACAGGAAGATCAAACTCTTCTTTTATTCTGCTGATGATGTCAAGATAGGCAATGGCAGGCTTCACCATTATGATATCAGCCCCTTCTTCCACATCAAGGCTTACTTCACGAATAGCCTCATTGGAGTTAGCAGGGTCCATCTGATAGGATTTTCGATCCCCAAACTGGGGTGAAGATCCTGCTGCCTCTCTGAAAGGGCCATAAAAGCTGGAGTCATACTTGGCAGCATAGGACATAATCGGGATGTTTTCGTAGCCATTTTCATCCAGGTATTCCCTTATCTCTGCTACCCTACCATCCATCATGTCAGAAGGAGCCACCATGTCCGCCCCTGCCTCAACGTGGGATAGAGCCATCCTGGCCAATAATTCCAGGGTTGAATCGTTATCCACATCCCCATCCTTAATTATGCCGCAGTGCCCGTGGCTGGTATATTCGCAGAGGCATACATCGGTAATAACTATTATTTCAGGGACATTATTCTTGATCTCTCTAATTGCTCTTTGGATGATACCTTCTTTAGCATATGCTTCTGAACCTCTTTCGTCTTTCTTCTTAGGTATTCCGAATAGCAGTACAGCCGGTATTCCCAGATTGTTGATCTCCTTTATCTCCCCTATAAGAAGGTCTGTGGATAACTGAGATATACCAGGCATGGCTTGTATCGGTTTTTTGACACCTTTCCCGTGAGTAACGAATAGTGGGTATATGAAGTCATCGACGGAAAGGGTGGTTTCTCTTATCATACTTCTCAAGCGTTCATTCTTTCTCAACCTTCTTGGACGGTAATCTGGAAATAGCATAATTTAACTCCTATTTGAGTTACTACTCAGGTTGTTTAGGCTGTAGACTGAAGGCTGTTAGTCATTTTTTCCCCACAGCCTATAGCCTAACTGCCTACAGGCTAACAGTCTACATGCTATCCACCTGAGCAGTTACCTATTTGATACCTATTTCCGCGTCGGTCAAATAGCAGGCCGGATCAGGGGACCAGAGATCTCCTGTTACCGCCTCTGCTCTGACACGGAAGTTGCCTCCACATATGTCAAGCCATTCACACCTGGCGCATCTTTCCTTGACATGGGGCTTCTTGTCTTTGAGTTTTGCCATTAGCTCGTTGGATGTATCGGACCATATTTCACTGAAAAGCCTTTCTCTAACATTGCCGAAGGAATGATGCCTCCAAAACTGGTCAGCATGGACGGAGCCGTCCCAGCTAACACAGCCTATACCATTGCCGGAGCTATTCCCTTCATTCATCTTTAGGAGTTCCAGGACATCCTCTGCACGCTTTGGGTCTTCTCTCAATACTCTGAGATAGAGATAGACACCATCTGCGTGGTTATCAACAGTGAGTACCTCTTTTGAGATACCTCGGTTATAAAGCTCCTTCGTCTTCTCTATTATTAAATCCACCACCCTTCTGGTTTCTTCATGGGAGAGGTCTTCTTTTACCAATTTGCTGCCTCTGCCGGCATATACCAGATGGTAGAAGCAGACCCTTGGGATATTTTCTTCTTCCAAAAGCTTGAATATCCCCGGGACGTCATGGGCATTTCGCTTATTAAGAGTAAACCTGAGGCCTACTTTAATACCTGCCTCTTTGCAGTTTCTAATACCAGTGATAGCAGCGTTAAAGGCGCCCTCTACCCCACGAAACCTATCGTTGGTTTCCATCATGCCGTCGAGGCTAACCCCCACATATGATAGACCGATGGATTGCAATATCTTTGCGACTTCCCCGGTTATAAGTGTTCCGTTGGTTGAAATAACTGCCCTCATTCCCTTTTCAGTGGCATGCCTTGCCAATTGAAATATGTCCTTTCTCATAAGGGGTTCACCACCGGAAAACAGGATAACAGGGGCGCCGAAATCTGCCAGGTCATCAATGAGGGCTATTCCCTCCTCTGTGCTCAACTCGCCTCCATACTCCCTGTCCTTTGAATGGGAGTAGCAGTGTATGCATCTCAGATTACATCTCTGCCCCACGTTCCATACTACTACGGGCTTTTTATCCTTTGAGAACTGTAAAAGGTGAGAAGGGAGTTTCCCTGATTCCCTGCCGTATCTCAAGGGATCAGATGGTTCCACTGTTCCGCAGTATAGCTTTGATATCCCGATCATCTTTCAGTTCAAACTCCATAAATAATCAAGGCAAGGGCATTTCCAAAAAATAATCTGCAATTGCCTCTGCCAGAGCAGGTATGGTATAGCTTTTAGGCATAATGTCCGTTTCTATCCCAAGTTTTTTAGCAGTTTCGGCAGTTATGGGGCCTATGGACGCAATAGTTATCCCTTTTATCAGTGATGGAAGCTCATCCCTGTCAAACATCTCAACGAAGTTCTTTACCGTCGAAGAGCTGGTAAAGGTAATAACGTTGATTGCTCCTTTCTTGAGAAGCCTTTTGATAGGTTCTCTATCCTCCAGGGGTTTAACATTCTTATAGGCAGGTACCACATCAATATTCCCCCCTGAATTGCGGATTTCCTCTGGAAGTACCTCTCTTGCCTCCTCAGCCCTTGGTAAGAGTATGTTCTTTCCCTCAATCCCTATTTTTTTCAGACCTTCAAGGACGGCTTCGGCCTTGTATTCTTCCGGGACAAAGTCAATCTTAATTCCCGCTCTATCTATTTCTTCTGCAGTCCTTGGACCGATGGCGCAGAT
>JBAZOX010000100.1:0-8759 GCA_041648535.1 Desulfobacteria bacterium
CACTGTCGCAGGGGCGTATTCCCAATTATGAGGCAGCCTTGTGTAAGGCATTTTGTACCCAGTTTGAACAGCGTCTGAGCGATGCTGCAACAAGGGTTCTAGGGCTTTATGGCCAGCTCATGCCTGGTTCTAAATATGCCCCCATGGATGGCGATGCAGCAGATTCATATCTGTGGAGTGTTTCCTATACCATACAGGGTGGGACATTAGAGGTTCTGAAAAACATCGTGGCGACCAGAGGGCTTGGACTGCCCGTAGCAAAATCTTAAGTTCTGACAAAACCATAGGAGGGAAATAAATGGATTTTAGTCTTAATGAGGAACAAGAAATACTCAGGAATATGGCCAGGAACTTCCTAACCAAAGAGTGCCCCAAATCTTTTGTAAAAGAGATGAACAATGATGAGAGGGGATACTCCCCTCTCCTGTGGAGCAAGATGGCGGAGCTGGGATGGATGGGAGTTATCTTTCCTGAAAAATATGGGGGTATGGAAGGGAGCTTTTTAGACTTAACTGTTCTTATGGAAGAGATGGGCAGGGCATGTTTACCCGGCCCCTTCTTCTCAACGTTTATCCTTGGGGGGATAAGCCTTTTGGAAGGGGGAAATGAGAAACAAAAAGAAAGATTCCTCCCAAAAATAGCCAAAGGAGAGATAATATTGACCCTTGCCGTTACAGAGGCATCCGGGAGTTATGAACCTGAGGGTATAGAAACCAGATTTATTAAAACAGAGGAAGGGTATACCATAGATGGCACTAAACTATTTGTACCCGATGCCCATATAGCCGATTATATTCTCGTTGCTGCAAGGACCAAAGAGGGTAAGGACAATAATGGTATTGCCCTTTTCATCATAGATACCAAAATTCCTGGTATCACTGTTACTCCTCTGAAAACAATCTCAGGAGACAAGCAGTGTGAAGTAAGATTCGAAGGGGTAAAAGTAAAAGAAGATGCCCTGATTGGAGGACTGAATAATGGATGGGCTATTATTCAAAAGGTCTGGCCTAAGATAGTGCTGGCCACGTGTGCCGAGATGGTTGGCGGGGCACAGGAGGCACTGGAGATGACCATAAATTATGCGAAAGAAAGAGAACAGTTTGGACGGCCCATAGGAACCCTTCAGGCGGTTCAGCACTACTGTGCGGATATGGTTGCTGACGTTGATGGATGCCGTTACATAACATATCAGGCCGCCTGGATGCTCAGCTGCGGGCTTCCCTGTGACAAAGAGGTAGCGATGGCAAAGGCTTGGTGTAGTGACGCCTTCAAAAGGGTTACTGCCAAAGGCCACCAGATTCATGGGGCCATTGGTTTTACTGAGGAACACGACTTACATCTCTACTATAAAAAAGCCAAGACGCGGGAACTCTTTTACGGAGACAGCAATTTTCATCGGGAGATCGTTGCACAGCAGATGGGGCTGTGAGGCTTTCTATACGAAGAACCCCGTGCTTCCGCACGGGGTTTCCTGCTTTTTTACCTTTCTATCTCGGCTCCTTACCAAATATGTTTACCAGCACAACAGTTCCCAGACCGCCAAGGTTATGAGTACAGCCTATTTGAGCATCTTTTACCTGCCTCTCCTCTGCCTCTCCCCTCAAATGCCACCAGAGTTCACAAACCTGGGCAACACCTGTAGCACCTATGGGATGTCCCTTTGCCTTAAGACCCCCGCTGGGGTTGCATGGCTTGGTGCCATTAAGCGTAGGGTGCCCCTCTTCTATCCATTTGCCGCCTTCACCCTTCTTACAGAAGCCCATATCCTCATAAGTGAGGAGTTCTGTAATGGTAAAGCAGTCATGGAGTTCAGCCAGGTCAATATCATCAGGACCAATGCCTGCCATTTCATACGCCACCTTAGCAGCTTCCTGTGTTGCGGGAAACTCTATGAAGTTCTTCTTCCACGGCAGGAATAGAGGATCGGTGGCCAATCCTGTCCCCAGGAAATAGAGGGGCTGATCCGTATACTCTTTCGCCCTATCCTGTCTTGCCAGGAGAATTGCCGCCGCTCCGTCGGTTGTAGGACAGGAGTCAAACAACCCTAGAGGCCACGAGATGATGGGGGCATTTAAGGCCTGCTCCACAGTGATCTCAAAATTGAAATGGGTATAAGGGTCTAATGTACCGTTGTGATGGTTCTTCACAGCTATCATGGCAAGGTGCTCTCTTGTCGTGCCAAATTTATCCATATGGGCTGTAGCGAGGGAGCCAAACCTTTGAGGGGCCGATGCTCCCCTGGGGTGCCACCATGAATGATAAGCTACACCGGTTTGAGCAATGAGTGAGTCCCTTGATGGTATGTCCCGCATCTTTTCAGCGCCGACAACCAAAACCAGATCGTACACCCCCGCTGCCACAGCAAAGGCAGCATTTCTCACTGCATCACTGCCTGTACAACATGCATTCTCCATTCTGCTTACAGGCCTTGGAAAGAACCTTATGGGTTCCGCCAATCCGGCCCCTGTAACTATCTCTCTCCGGAATCCGGTTCCAGGGATACATGTCCCCAACCACGCTGCCTCTATATCCTTCTCATCTATCCCTTTATCAACGCTTTTTAAACATGCCCTGTAGGCACCTACTATCATATCCTCATAGCTCTGATCAAACAGTTCCCCGAATTTAATCATTCCAGCGCCAACAACGGCCACTGGCAATCCTTTTTGCTTCACCATAACAAAAGTCCTCCTATTCTTTCACCGGTCTAAACTTATACCCATACCTTACCAGCCCCAATTCCTGACCACATCTTCTAAAGATAAGCTCTACTTTACCACCTACCTTTACATCATCCGGTTTGCAGTCGGTCATCATTGAGGAAACATTGCCGCCATATTGCCCTTTTGCCCCTTCCATCTTGGCAGTACAAATGGGTATGGGAGCCTGTTCCGGACTTACCGCTACCACGTACTGAAAATTGAAGGTTATTATATTCCCCCTCCTGGGAAGGGGAACCTCTTTAAATTCCTCTCCCCTGCAGTCTATACAATAATGCCTTTTGGGGAAATTCAATGACCCGCACCCTTTACATTCCAACGCCTTTAGCTTCAGTTCATAGTCCTTTTCTCTCTCTCCGGAAGGCTGGGTCACAATCGCTGACATAGGTTCAGGAAGTCCCTTTACCTTAAGGAGACCGATAGTCTTTTGATAAGTGTAGTAATCTATGTACTCCTTATTTTCCAGGTAATACTGAACAGGGGCTGCCTTGCCTCTTTTTGCATTTATATCTTCTGAGACGAGGAGAGAAAAAGCATCGCTCCCTGCCCCTGAACCATAAGATGCCAGGAGTATCCTCTCCCCAGGTTCAGCCCGATCAAGAGCTGCCGCAAGTTCAAGGAAAGCAGAGCTGGAACCCGTGTCCCCGCAAAGAGGAGAAACGATGGACGAAGGCATCTTAACGGACTTTATCCCCAGTTTTTTGGCAGCCGAGGCAGGAGACTGGGCATCAGGCTGGGTAAAGGCTGCGTACTGAAAGTCACTCCCTGTTTTTCCCGCCTTCTTGAAAAATCCTTTGCCGGCATCAACGATAATCTTTGAATAGCCGGCAAAACGCTCGTACCTGGGGTCATCATAGCGGTTCACAAACTGATTACCATCGCTCCTCCATGTGCCGGTGAAGCTGGTAGAGAGGGAATACGAATCTTCAAATTCCGCTATCTTACCATCGCTGCCCAATAGACATGCCGCAGCTCCAGCGCCCAGGGAGTGTTCCAAAGAATCTCCAGGCATTCCCAACTGCCAGTCTGTCCCTATCACCAGACCATATTTCCCTTTTCCAGCCTCTAAAAAGTCCATACACGACCTGAGGGCAATTGTACTCGACCTTGTGGATCCACCAAAGTCGGCAATGGAAGCGCTTTGAGACATGCCTAATGCCTCTGCTATGATTACAGCCATAGACTTGCTAATGTATGGACTGGATACAGAGCCTACATACAAAGCACCTACCTCCGACGGGGCTACTCCTGCATGGGCGATAGCATCATGGGCAGCCGCTACTGCCATGGTAGTAGCATCCTCATCAAAACCTACCACGGATTTTTCATTAATTCCCGGGGCCCTGCCCCCCCAAACCTTGGATATCTCTTCCCTCTTTAACCTGTATTTTGGGATATAAACCCCATAGCCTACTATACCAACGGACATAGCAACCTCCTATCTGTCTATTTCTTTCTGACATTTTCGTTAATATACTTTATGATATCATCCATAGAAGCCCCAGAAATAAAAACCTCATCAACCCCCATTTCTTTAAGCTTTGGGATATCCTGTCTGGGAAATACCCCACCTAAAATAACCAGTACATCTGTGATGTTTTTCTCCCTTAAAAGGTTTATGACTTTGGGTGTGTGGGTAAGCTGCTCCCCGGAAAGAAAACTCAACCCTATGACATCTGCGTCCTCCTCTATCGCTGTCCTGACAACCTTTTCCGGGGTCTGAAACGCCCCCATAAAGATCACTTCCATACCCGCATCTCTAAATGCCCTGGTTACCACCTTTATTCCCCTATCATGGCCATCCAGACTGACCTTTGCCAATACAACCCTTATCTTTCTTCCAGGTTCCATACCCTCACCTCTCTATATATATTTACCCCAGCAAATTCCTGGAAATTACCACCCTCTGTATCTGGTTCGATCCATCGTATATCTGCACGGACTTCGCATCCCGCATCCTCCTCTCTACCGGATACTCCTTTGTGTATCCATAGCCGCCCATGATTTGAACGGCATCCGTGGTCACCTTCATTCCCACATCTGCGGCATAACACTTGGACATACAAACCAGGGTCTCAATGTTTTTGAAGCTTTCTCCATTTGTGTCCATCACATATGCGCTTCTGTATATCAAAGACCTGGCGCTTTCTATCGATATCGCCATGTCAGCGAGCATAAACTGGACAGCCTGAAAACTGGCTATCGGTTTCCCGAATTGAAACCTCTGTTTCGCATACTCCACCACATAATCCAGGGCACCCTGGGCATTACCCAGTGCCGTACATCCTGCTCCCCATGCACGCATCATGTTGGCAATATTGAGCAGTAGGCTCCAACCTTCATTAACCTTTCCAACGATATTGTCCTTGGGCACCTTTGCGTCTTCGAAGATCAGCTCAACGGTACCCGTGCCTGCAAACCCCATCTTGTGTTCTTTTTTACCTACGCGGAAACCGGGCGTGTTCTTATCTACCATAATCACGCTGATGCCTTTTGTCTTTTCTCCTCCGGTCCTTACGAAAACCAGATGCATCTCTGCAATCTCACCGGTAGTTATAAATGCCTTTGAACCGTTTATTATGTAATGGTCTCCGTCCAAAACGGCCTTTGTCTGCAGAGAACCGGCATCAGAACCATAGTTCGGTTCTGTCAGGGCAAAAGAGCATGCCTGTGTCCCCTGTTCAAGCCTCTTGAAAAACCTCACCTGTTGGGCCTCCGTAGCCGCCTTCAATAGTATCTGTAAGGCGGCTCCTGTGGTAATCAACATCTGGGGTGCCGAGGCATAAGCCTTTGCAAGCTCCTCTACAATAACACACAGGGTTGTGGTATTGGCATCAATACCCCCATGCTTTTCCGGGAGAACCATCTTAAACAGGTTGTTCTCTTTATAGACATCTACATAGTCCATAGGAAACTCATCGGTTTCATCTATCTCAGCCGCTCGCGGCGCAATCTTTTCCTTTGCGATCTTCCTCACCATATCACGGATCATCTTCTGCTCTTCAGTCAGTTGAATCATTCTATTATTTTACACCTCCATCCCTTGAATCCTTTTCTTTTTTTTATCAAAACTTGCCCAGTTACTACTCAGGTTGTTTAGACTGTAGGCTGAAGGCTGTTAGTCACGCATAATTTCATCCTACAGGCTAACTGCCTACAGCCTATCCACCTAAGCAGTTACCTTGCCCAGCAGATTTCTAGATATTATTATCCTCTGAATCTGATTGGTCCCGTCGAATATCTGCACGCCTTTTGCATCTCTCATCATACGTTCCACAGGATACTCTTTCGTGTACCCATACCCACCCAGTATCTGAACGGCATCCGTCGTCACCTTCATTGCCGTATCCGTTGTAAAACACTTTGCCATGGAAACCATAGGCTCGATCTTACTAGAGGATTCTGTCCCCTGATCTATCATCCATGATGCCCGGTAGATCAGTGACTTGGCTGCTTCTGTCAGTATCGCCATATCTGCCAGCATGAACTGAATGGCTTGAAAGCTGCCAATAGGCCTTCCAAACTGGATCCTTTCCTTAGCATATCCGGTTGCATACTCAAGCGCCCCTTCAGCAATTCCCAGAGACGTGGAGGCGGCTCCCCATGTTCGCATCAGGTTGCCATACTCTGTGAGCATCTTCCATCCCCGTCCTTCTTCTCCCAGCAGGTTTTCCTTCGGGACCCTTGCATCCTCAAATATGAGTTCTACAGTGGGATTCCCCCTAAGACCCATCTTGTTTTCCTTCTTCCCAAAGCTAAACCCAGGTGTACCTTTCTCCACTATGAATGCGCTCATACCTTTGGCCCCTTCCCCTGGCCGAGTCATAGCAAAAACCAGATAAAAATCCGACACCTCACCTGTGGAGATAAATATCTTGTTCCCGTTAAATACATAACTATCGCCATCCAGAATGGCCTTAGTCTGAATAGATGCCGCGTCAGATCCGGAATTGGGTTCAGTCAGCACAAAGGCGCATATCTTATCAGCAGAGGCAAATTTGGGAAAGAATCTATTCTTTTGTTCTTCATTACCACCCCGCACAAGTACGTTCAAAAGTGCCTGGGTTGTAAATACCGTCAGTCCACATGCCGGGGACACCTTTGCAATCTCTTCTATAACTATACAAAGGGTTGTATTATTGGCATTTACGCCCCCGTATTCTTCAGGCAAAACCAGGTTCAGAAGCCCGTTCTCTCCGAAAACCTTTGCAATATCCCATGGAAATTCGTCTGTCTCATCTATCTCAGCCGCCCTTGGAGCCACCTTATCCTTTACCAGTTTTCTAACCATCTCCTGCATCATCTTCTGCTCTTCAGTAAAATGGATCACGCTTTTAACCTCCTAATTTTATGGACTCGTAAAAAGTCAAAATTGGGATGGCAAAGTAAAAAGCTCCAGATGCAAGGCGCGCAAATCCTGAGGAGTGAGGCGTACTTAGGGGTACGCCGCAACGACGAAGGATGCAGCGCAACGCCGCAGATGGACTTTTTACGAAGCCATCTAATTTAATTAAACCACTTTCAAACCCATAGCTCTGGCAATAACCGTCCTCTGCATCTGGGAAGACCCTGCGCTGACTGTGATTATCCTGGAATCCCTGAAATGCCGCTGCATATCGTATTCAAGAGAATATCCGTATCCACCCATTATCTGCATACCCTGATTTGAAAGTTTGGCGTATGTTTCAGATCCAAAAAGCTTGGACATACTCACCTCTTTCATACAGGGCATACCCTGATCATACATCCATGCAGCCCTGTATGTAAGTAAGCGGGCAGCATCAACTTCAGTCTGCATGTCTGCCAGCATGTGACCTATAGCCTGGAAGGTACCGATGGGTCTGCCAAATTGCACCCGCTGCTTTGAATGCTCCAGCGCCATATCCACAACAGTTTGGGAACTTCCTATAAATGTTGAACATCCATACAGTCTTTCCAGTTCAAGCCCTGAAAGGAGTATCTTCCAACCGTTGTTTAAGTCACCTACCATGTTTCCCCTGGGAACCCGGACATCTTCGAAGAATACCTCATTGGTATGGAGCATCTTTCTCCCCAAGGTCTTTATCCTTCTTATTTCAACCCCAGGGGCATTACTGGGAACAAGTATCAGGCTTATACCTTTGTGCCTGGGGAGGTCCCTGTCCGTTCTAACATAGACACTCATAATGTTGTTTTTGGCATCGGCTGCTGTTTGGAAGGTCTTCTGTCCGTTTATAACCCAGCTGTCCCCATCCAGGACCGCCGATGTAGCAAGGGAAGCAGCATCAGACCCTGCATTAGGCTCTGTTATAGATATGGAGAGCCTGATCTCGTTTTTTATCATCTTAGGTATATAGAAGTTCTTCTGCTCCTCGTTTCCATTTTCCAAGATGTTCAACCCACAGAATATACTGATACCAAATCCAGCAGCTATTTCGTAAGAGAACCGGGACATCTCCTCTCCCACAATCACAAAATCTACAGCACCCAATCCGCTCCCTTCATACTCTTCAGGAAATGGTAGGCCAAACCAACCCAGTTCCGCCATCTTCCCATAGAGATGATATGGATATTGTTCTTTTTCATCAAGCTCTCTCACATATTCCGGAGGGCATTCCCTTTCCATAAAATCCCTGACACTCTCTCTAAGGATCTTCTGCTCTTCTGTAAATCCAAATTCCATATTTTATCTCCCTTTCAAACTTGTCGTATTGTCAAAATATTCTTATTTATAAAGAAAAATATCTTTTATAATCGTTAAGTTACTTAAAAAGAGCTTGCCTCCCCCCTAATAAATAGGGTTTTATGTAGGTTGCTGACCACACGGAGGCAAACCCATATGACTAAAATAGCCCGTTTCATCATCTGGATATGTTCCAAGTTCACAAAAAGTGAGATAGAGCAAATTATCAAAGGCCTTGTAGATGTCCTCCAAGACCGCAATCCGGAAGCAAAACCAAAGGATGATTTCCAAGAAAAGCATCCCCATTACCGAGACTTCTTCGTTGATCCCAAACCGCCGTTAACAGAACCTCCGGTTCTCAAGAAAACCTCTGAACC
>JBAZOX010000101.1:0-8570 GCA_041648535.1 Desulfobacteria bacterium
GCAATCATTCCATTTATTTCCTTCCCCCTTTTTGTAGTAAGTATATAAAGCCCGTATGTTATCTTTTCCAGTGCTTTAATCGTATTTGGTTTTACTTCCATGTTTTATTTACACCATTATTTTGTCAGCAAACCATCTTGTTCAATCTCCTGATGGCAATTTATCCTTATTTTAAAACGGCAGCTTTGGAATTATATCAGATATGTTGTCACTACTGACGATAACATCAGCAATACTATTTAACTCTTTAGAAGACGGATTAAAGGCTACTGAGAACCCTGCTATTTCGAATAATTCCCTATCTCCCATACTATCGCCGATAGCAATGACCTCCTCCCTTCTTATCTTGTATTTGTTCATTATCCTTTCAGCCCACAGAGCCTTCTTGTCGAAATGAACATTTATACAGACTTCTCCGCTTAACGTACCATTATTATAGAGTAAATCATTCGCTATGGCATAGTCAAAGGCGTATCTTTCTTTAACCATATCAGAGAGGATGGAAAGCCCCGACGATATTAAGGATAGTTTAATCCCATGATTCTTAAGATGTGACGTGAGAAGCCCGACGCCTTTGTATAAGGGCACGGATTCAACGATAGTTTTAAGTTCTTCAACACGCATTCCTTTCCAGACTTGAGCATCCAGCCTGCAGAACTCCTCATATGATATCTCATCGTTAAAAAATTGAGCCTGATAGTCCTCTGCAAAGCCATACCACTTCCCTATACGCTTGTGGATAAACTCCCACAGGCTTCTTTCTTTGGTTAAAGTACCATCTAGATCAAATATCGCAAGTTTAAACTTACACTTCATACATCATTAATCCTCACTGTATTTCAAACTCCTAAAGTCCTTTCCCTCTATTTCAATGATTCTGCATATTTCTACCAACCTTGAAAAGATCCTTTCTCCTACCCTCTCCTGCAAGGTTTCCTGCAAGACTTCCTTCTCATAATTTTTATCCTTGGTTGAAGCTAAAAGATTTTTAGTCGCCCTGGCTCTGGTTACACTCAAGGTAGAATCTCTCCTTGTAGTATAATTGGTGGTAATTATAGTAACCAATTCATTTGAATTGTTGTATCTATTAGAGATTATCTGATCCAGGATGTTGGATTCCCATTCGTTATTTCTGCCCTTCCCCAATTCATCTACAACCAGAACAGGGGCTTTTACAAATGGCTCTATTATTTCCTTATCAGATTTCCCCCCGGAATATCCTTCTTTGATATCTGCCAGGAGATGGAAAAAGTCGACAAACTTACAGCTAACACCCTTTTCCAGGGTTAATTTCTTTATAATACCCACAGCCAAATGGGTTTTCCCCACCCCTACCGGTCCCATAAAGAGTAACCCTCTTTCTTGTATAGGATAAGAGTCGACAAACTTTTGAGAATTGGTTCGAGCCTCTTCTTGGGTATGATGACTGATTTGAAAGTCCTCCAGGGTAACTTGGGCAAATTGAGCAGGGATCATGGCCTCGTTAAAAAGCACTGATCTATTTTCTAACATAGTACAGTCACATTTATTGGCATATGTATAGTTATTTTCACCCTTTTTAAAGATGACCCCATCTCCGCCACATTTATCACAAACACTGTAACACCTTTCGCATATTATTGCCCTGGCAAACTTCCCCTTCTGAAAAATCACATACCTTTTGCCCTTACAATTATCACAAACCGGCTTTCCCACTGTTAATCTCCAATCTCAATTTTCAATAATCCATACCTTTCTCTAACAAGAAGATTTCTTAGACTTATAAAAGTCCTTTCATATGCCTCTTGATTCATCTTAATTTTGTGTAAAGATAATTTCTCTTCTGCTTCTTTCATAAGAGCGGTTAAGTCATCAGGTGACATTAATTCAAGGAATTCGTTAATGAAATATTTGTCTATCTTTTCTACTTCTGTATATATAAACAGATAGTTTTCATCTATATTGGAACTTAATTTTAGAGTTCTATCATAAACCGCAGCATATAATTTCCTGACTTTTTCGTCTTTTTCTCTATCGGTAACCTTGGCTATTTTATCAATTAATGTATTTATTTTTCTTAAAATGATTATTTTCTCTTCCAATTCTCCTGCTTGCTTAAAATGAGCTCCGACTTTGCGCCTCTTGTAATTGACGAACTCTTCTTCTACTAAATTTTCACAGTACTTAATCGATTTAGGCAGGGGTTTATTAAGCCCGTAGGTCTTTTTGAAAGATTCGATTCCTCTCTTTATAGCATTGCAGACAATGTTTAAAGGGACCCCTCTCTTCTCCCATGATTTAATTATCTGATAATCTAAAGATGAAAGGGCTGTTCCAATTTTGGTCAGGGACAAAAAATACTGTTCTACACAGTAAAGATAGCTTAAATTGTTCCTGTTAATTAAACTCAATCTTAGTCCCGATAAGATTTTTTCAGTTTGAACTATTTGGCAATACAATACTGTATATCATCGAATACAACTCGTCTTTAATACAGGTATTATGATACCTTTCCGCCTCTTTGTGTGCCCTTTCGATGAAATCATTCTCAGACATAGAATCTTCTATAAAGGCTATCAGTTTTTCAGCAAAGTCGATTTCATCGTAGGTCCAGTCAATCCAATTTTCAAGACTTTGAATATATTTTTCTTTTTTGTTCCATTCCATAAGAATACCTCCATAGGAATAGTGTTTTTGTTCATCTAATCCCCTTAGTAAAAAAATCTATGTAACTTATTCAGGCACAAAGAGACAAAGGCACATAGGCACAAAGTTGTAGGAATACGATCGGAATGCAGAACACAACCTGTCCAAATACCGCTTTGTAAACATCTTATAGGAACTTAAGCAACTCATTCTCTTCAGATCTCTCGACTTTGTGCCTTTGGTGCTCTGTGCCTTTGTGCCTACCTGAGTAGTTACAAATCTATAATTGTCAGTACCACCCATTACTAATAATCTACGGGAAAATTACAAAAAAATTCACATACTTTTCTGAAGGTATTAATCATTTTCTCCTTTTATGTCGCGTACGGGACCGTAATTTTTTGTATTTATGCTTACGTATCTTTTTCCTTCTCTTCTTCACAACACTGCCCATATTCTATTCTCAACTAAGCGGTTCAAACTCTTTAGCCTGAAACCTGCTTACTCGACCCTCCTTTATATTTATTTTAATGATTCAAACATACCTTTCATCTTTTCATCCTTCTATTTGCATTACAGGGGTCACTTATTGTTCATTTTAAAATTAGTGATTTATAAACATATTGGCGACCTCCTTCCTCTGTAGTATCTTCTATTCTAGCAACAAATCGTTTTTTATATAGGTTCAACAAGCGGGTCCCACTGGTATTGAGCCCTATTCTTTTAGATTCAGCAAACTCCCGGGTTGTGACTTGCCCATTACCAATTACCAATTCTAGGGTAGCCGCCAAATAATTGTTTACTTGGGCGGCTTTCCATCATTTTCTATCAGTCCGCGTATGGGTTCCATACCATATGGACTTCCTTCCTGGATAGCCTTGAGTACACTCCCTCCCCCTGTGAAGAAGTAATACTGGGCATCATCCAGAACGGCCAAATACAAGCCAGGACAAAGATTTTTGAATTCCTGTAACGTATCTCCTCCACCATATAGCTTTCTTGCTTCTCTGTTCTGATCAATGGTTCTATCCAGCACCTCTGATCCGGCTGTAAAATGAGGGGTAAATCCCATCACTGCGTTTACGAAGATAGTCCTGGCATCCCCTATAATGCTTGACACCCTTTTGTCCTCGAAGGATTTAGGATCAACATCCAATATGTAACCAATCCTCTTTCCTTTTTTAAAATCCCTAATTGATATCGTTCTGTATTTCCCTGGAATCCTTCCTTCCAGGGTATCTGATTCAACCACATAGGGCAATTCTATTATCTTGTGACTCTTCTTGTCGGTCTCAACTAAATCCTCAGCTGCTATGACCTCTGACTCAGGGATACCCTCTATCTGCACCTTATACTTAGCACTTAGAAAGGTATTGTATATGACACCGCCTAGTATAAGGTGGTCTACTTTCTTGTAGATTTCTTTTAATGGCTCTATTTTAGTATCATATTTGGCACCGGCAACAACAGCGACAAAGGGTCTGGTAGGTTCTAATACATAGCTTAGGTTTTTTATCTCCTGCTGCATTAAAAATCCAGCGAATGAGGGCAAATGTTTGGTGATATCGTATGTTGAGGCATGGGCCTGCCAGCTCCCAAAGGCATCATTAACATAGACATCTGCTAAGCCTGCAAGTTGTAGGGCAAAGCTTTGCCGAACGTCTCCACCTACCTCTTCTCCTTGAAACCATCTGGTATTTGGAAGATATATACCCCCTATATTTCTATTCCTTAAGTCTTTTATCGCCAGATTTATAGATGTATCTATACCTGGAATCCCTTTCCCAGAATCTATATTGAACTTTGGTATATGAAACTTTATGTGCAACTTGCGTTCCAGGTATTCCACAATGGGCTCTACAGAATTGCCTAAGGTACAGTTTATCTCTCCTGTTTTTTTGTTACGTGGCCGCCCCACATGGGTCATAAGGATAGGCCGCCCTCCCCTTTCCACGATGTTATAGATTGTACCCAATGTGCTATCTATCCTGTATGGGTCTTTTATGAATCCTCCTTTTACCACATTATGGTCAACCCTTAGCAAAACAACCTTTCCGTCAAGATCCGCATCCTGTATTAAAGGAAGTTTTGTATCCAAGCCACTTTTCATCTCCCCCCCCCTCCCCACAAAAAAGATAACTATGGGCTAACATTAAGTAGTTCTCTTTTCATATTATCTGTAGTTACTTCCAAAATCAAGAAGATTTTATTGTAGATTTATATACACACAAAACATTGTGTCCTTTACCATCAAAGCTTTGTAATCCCGTACCGTACTTTTATTCGATCCCCCAAATTTGTATGAATTGTTCTTGGTCATTATAGTTATCATAAATAAAGTGTTTGACAGTCTAAGCTCAGATATGTTAAAAAATGCTGAACAGTTACCTTTTTTGGTTCATCTCCCAAAGAGTTGGTCGATGAAAAGGATTCAAGGGGTCAAGGGTTCAAGGAGTCAAGGACTCGAGTGTTTAAGGGCTAATAATATTCACTTGACCACTGGAATCCTCGAATCCTGTGCCACTTGTCAGATATGGACGAGGTAGGCAATTTTTTGCTTAGAGGAAAAAGAGAGGAGACCCTAAATGAAAAATAAATTCGCTATTGGGATTCTATTTTTAGCATTATTTGTGTTTGCGATGTTAGTCAGTTGTAGTAAAAGTATAGAGACCTATTATCCTCTAAAGGAAGGAATGATATGGGAATATCAGAACACTTTCGGTTCACATGCCATCAAGGGTGCTGAGAAAACGATTATTACTAACCTTGCCTCGCAAAAGTTAAAAGGCAAAAAAGTAACGCCGCAAAAAGTGGAAATAGGGGGCCAAAGTCACCTTTCTTTTCTCACTGAAGATGCAGATGGTTTATTCGAATTCACAGAACAACAACCGGTATCTGTGGGGCAAGAAAAGAAATCCTCTCCATTTTATATTATAAAATATCCTATTAAGGCAGGGACAACATGGGAGCGGATGACCAAGACGTCTCTTAGTAACGTTCCTGTTAAGCTAAAATATACTATTGAAAGTATAGATGAGAATGTGACAGTTCCTGCCGGTACGTTCAAGGGATGTGTTAAGGTCAATGGTGTTGGTGACACAAAGACAAATTTTAACATTTTTGGTGGCACAATTATTATTACTATTACTGTAGAGCATTTCTCTTGGTATGCTCCCAAAGTTGGTCTCGTTAAATCAATTATAAAGGAGAAGAGCAGCCATATCTATGAAGCAGGGGAATGGGATATGACTATGCAGTTGGAATCGTTTAAAAAATCGAAATGAAGCCATCAAATTTCGTAACTATTCAGCCACTAAGACACCAAGGCACTAAAATTGCTTACAACAGCGGGCTCAAGCCCGCTGTTGTGGGTTCTCTTTAAAAGGACAACTATATAATACCTTCCTGATAATTTTAATTATCAAAGTTGTCAGATAGTGAGCTGAAATTTATAAATAACCTTTGTGGCGACCTGAGTAGTTACTAAATTTCCTTTGCCAGGATAATTGCCTCTGCTATCTCCCTCATGGACCTACGGGTGTTCATGCTCTGTTTCTGTATTCTGTGAAATGCATCTTCGCCTGAAAGCCCTCGATCGAGCATCAGTATATCTTTAGCTCGTTCCACCAATTTACGGGTTTCTAATTCCTCTTGAATAACTCTGGTTTTGACCATTAATTCTGTATTCTCAATGGCTATAGCTGACTGATTGGCCACAGTGGTCAAAACATTTACATCTGTTTCAGAGAATTTATATGGGGTGGATTTATAGCAGTTTATTACCCCTATTACTCTATCCTTTACACGCATTGGGACACTTAGCATAGAGACCAATCCCTCTTTTTTGGCAAGTTCTTTCTCTTTATACCTGGGTTCCTTCTGTACATCCATGATCACAGCCGGTTTATTCTTTTTGGCAACATACCCAACTATTCCCTCACCCAGTTTTAAACTTCTTTCCTTTAAATATTCCTGGCTCATGCTTTGAGTTGCTCTGATCTTCAACACCTTCTCTTTTTCATCAATCAGCCATAAAGAACATATTTTTGAGTTCATAACCTCTGCCGTGACTACCACTATCAACCGCAGTATGTCTTCCAGGTAAAGATCAGAGGTAATTGCCTCGCTGATCTTCAGAAGAGCCTCTATCTGTTTGGGATAAGATACTTTAGACTTTACCGGCATCCTCGTTTACCCGTGGTATTTAACCTTTCAGTCTTTTCCCCTAAGGATATGTTAAGACTCTACTTTTTAACTCTTCCACTCATCTGGTTCACCAGTTGTGATACCGGCACCACTTCTATCCCTTTTGCCTTCAGCTCCGGTATCATCTGTTTCAATGCTTCTATCGTAGCTGGGTAGGGATGGCCGATACCTATGGCAGAACCATTTTTCAAGGAGAGTTTGGCCAGTTTGTCAATCTGGGCGTTGATTGATTTGAGGTCTTGATTATTATCCAAGAAAATATTGCGCTCCGCAACCTTTATGCCCATCTCCTTAGCTACGGAATAACCAACAGTATTTTTCGATGTCCTGCTGTCAAGGAAGAACAGGTCTCTCTTTTCAAGCTCATTGAGAACAACTCTCATCTTTTCTTCATCTTCAGTAAATTTGGATCCCATGTGGTTATTTACACCCTTTATAAAGGGAACCAACCCTATATCTGCCCTCAGTTTTTTTAGCAACCCTTCTCTGTCCATATTCAAAAGAAGGGCACCATTGCCCGGGTTTTTTTGGGGATATTCGTAGGGTTCCATGGGCAGATGAAGCATTACATCTCTCCCCATAGTGTGGGCTTTCTGAGCTAAGGATTTAGAGTATGGTCCATGGGGAAAAATAGAAAAGGTCAAAGGGGCATCAATTTTCAGCAGTTCCTCTGCATTACCATTATTATAGCCTAAATCGTCAATGACTATTGCCACTTTATAAGCCCCGTGAGGGGTTATTTCTCTAGAAATAACGTCCTCAGGTTTGTGGTCTTTTCTTATGGGAACATTTTTGGGGAGTTTCTTAGGGACAACTTCCTGGGGCTTTGCAGGAGGATATGCCTCGTATTCCATTTTATGCTTGGTATACAGCAGAATGACAGCGACCACCAAGACCACCAATAAGGAAGTTAAACTCAATAAAGCAATTCGAGAAGGAGTTTTCTTTTTATTGTGTCTTTTTCTCCTCGTTTTTCTTTTTTCAGGCATAGGAAGTAGAACTCCCTTTCTTTTTTTAGTTTCTCTCTTATATAGGCATTGTCAATGGCCAAGTTAATTCCCCACCTTCACATTCTTCCCGAAAACATACCAGCTTTTTAATAGTTCTAATGCCCTATCTAATTGGGCGTCTTCAGATGGTTTATCTTCTTTTACCTCCTTTAAAGCATCTTCTTTTTCTTTCCCTTCTGTGGTGCTCTCAAAATGCCGATCCAGGTCCTTCTCTCTGAGAAATCGTATCTTTCTCTCCTCTTCAGTCCCTGAAGGTATCCTATCTGGAACAACTATGTCAGGCGTAATACCCTTTGCTTGAATAGACCTTCCTTTAGGTGTGTAGTATCTGCCAATGGTTAATCTAAGACCGGAGCCATCCTCTAAAGAATATATTGACTGAACGGTTGCCTTTCCAAAGGTTTGAACCCCTAAAATAAGGGCTCTTCCGTGATCTTGTAGTGCTCCCGCAACAATTTCTGACGCACTGGCGCTACCGGCATTAACAATGACTATTATTGGGTAATCACGGGATTTTTTACCCTCATGAGCCTTATATTCCTTTCTGCTCCCTTTTGCTCTTTCCTCGGTATAGGTAATGATACCGGAATCCAGGAATTCATCAGAAACCTTAAGCGCCTGGTCAAATGGACCTCCAGGGTTGTTTCTCAGATCTAATATTAAACCTTTAATGATATTTTTCTCTGTCTCTAATTTGTTGAGGGCATCTTTTAGCTCATTTGATGTCTT
>JBAZOX010000102.1:0-8520 GCA_041648535.1 Desulfobacteria bacterium
AAAAAATGAAAGATTTGTCCAAAGAGAACCAAGGAAACTCTCAAGAAACCTTAAAAATAAATACCTTGTTGGAAATAAACAAGGCTTTAAGTAAGGAAAGAGAGGATCTGACGAGGGAAAATCTGCGCCTCCGTGATGAGCTGGAAAAACTAAAGGGAGTCAATCCCATAGATAGACATGAGTTGAAGACAAATCCACAAAAACAACTCTCCATAGAAAAGGTTTTAGAAAAGAAACTGGATGAGATAATAACAGTACTGGACGTAAAGACTGAAGGCAAGAGAAGATTATATGCCGATATTATATCCAATGTAGAGAAGACATTAATAAAACTGGCACTTAATAGGACAAAGAATATAAGGTATGAGGCGGCTCGTTTTCTAGGAATTAACAGGAATACTTTACATAAAAAGATGAATGATTTAAATATTTCAGTTTAAAGGGGCTGTTTGGCAAGGTTCCCTTTACTTGCTCCAGATGCAAGGCGCGCAAATCCGCCATTATACTTGAGAAGCAAAAATAGCCCGCAGGGCTTTTATTTTTGTCTGCTGCCTGCTTACCCCGTTAGAGAAGGAATCTCTTAACAGGGCTTAGTTGTTGACCACAAATTGGGGTAACACAACATGATGAATTTTCAAGAAATCATACTATCACTTCAAAGGTTCTGGTCTGACAGGGGTTGCGTCATTCAACAACCCTATGGTGTTGAGGTTGGAGCCGGAACATTTAACCCTGCCACCTTTCTTCGGGTTATAGGCCCTGAGCCATGGAATGTGGCATACGTTGAACCCTCCCGCCGACCTACCGACGGCAGGTACGGAGAAAATCCAAACCGTCTTCAACATTACTATCAATTTCAGGTAATAATGAAACCTTCTCCAATGGATATCCAGGATATCTATCTAAAGAGTTTAGAAGAACTTGGCATAGACCTATTAGCCCATGATATAAGGTTTGTTGAAGATGATTGGGAGTCTCCTACCCTTGGCGCCTGGGGTTTGGGCTGGGAGGTCTGGTTGGATGGAATGGAAATAACTCAGTTCACCTATTTTCAGCAGGCTGGCGGCATAGACCTCAAGCCTGTTTCTATTGAGCTGACATATGGACTTGAAAGGATTGCTATGTACCTCCAGGGGATAGATAACGTATTTGATCTTAAATGGGCAGGGAAGATAAGATACGGGGATATACATCACCAAAGTGAGGTAGAATTCTCTGTCTATAATTTTGAGCTGGCTGATGTGGCTATGTTGTTTAATCTGTTTGACATGTATGAGAAAGAATCTTTAGAACTGATCAATAAGGGCTTGGTATTGCCGGCTTATGAGTACTGTTTAAAATGCTCTCATACCTTTAACCTGCTGGATGCAAGAAAGGCTATAAGTGTAACTGAAAGAACGAGTTTTATAGGCAGGGTGAGAAACCTTGCAGGATTATGTGCAAAGGGTTATCTTAAACAAAGGGAAGAGATGGGATTCCCACTGCTTGAAGATTAATTAGGATAGTACTATGTCAAAAGAGTTACTCTTAGAAATAGGAACAGAGGAGATTCCATCAGGGTTTGTACCCAAAGCCTTGAAGGATATGAAGGAACTCATCGAAAAGGAGCTTAAGAACCTTAGAATCGGATTTGGAGAGATAAAAACCTTGGGTACTCCTAGAAGGTTGGTACTCTATATTGACCATATGTCGGACAAACAGGAGGATACCTATGCAGAGATAATAGGACCGTCAAAAAAGGTGGCTTTCGACGAAAACGGGAACCCAACAAAGGCAGCCATAGGTTTTGCACGGGCACAAGGGGTAAACCCAAGCGATCTCCAACAAGTAAGCACCCTCAAGGGAGAATACCTGGCAGTCAGAAAAAAGGAGATGGGCAATGATACAAAAGGGGTTCTATCTTCCATCCTGCCAAGGTTCATTACGTCTATCCCCTTCCCCAAGTCCATGAGGTGGGGAGACTCGTCAATAAGGTTCGTTCGCCCCATCCACTGGATTCTGTGTATATTTAATGGGGAGATAGTTCCTTTCAAGATGGATAATATTGAAAGCGGAAACCAATCCTTTGGTCACCGTTTTATGAGCCCAGGTCCATTTAAGGTACAGGACTTTAACCACTATATTCAGCACCTCAGAGATGCCTACGTTATTATAGATCCAATAGAGAGAAAAGAGAAAATAAAAGAAACAATCTCTCAATCTGCTGCGGCGGTGTCAGGGAAAGTATTAGAGGATGATGATCTGTTGGACAATGTAACCTATCTGGTGGAATATCCGACAGCAATAGTAGGAAGATTTGAACAGGGGTTTTTGAATTTGCCTAGCGAGGTTCTGATTTCCAGTATGAGGGAGCATCAGAAGTATTTTTCCATAGTCGATGATGCTGACAGTCTAATACCATGCTTTATTGCCGTTAACAATACCTTGGCAAAAGATCCTGAAATAGTTGTCAGAGGAAATGAAAGGGTCTTGAAAGCCAGACTGTCTGATGCCAGGTTTTTCTTTAAAGAAGACCAAAAGATACATTTTTCAGAAAGGGTTCACCACTTAAAGGAGGTAGTTTTTCAATCAGAATTGGGAACCTTTTATGAAAAGGTTATGAGGTTCCAAAAGATGGCCGAATACCTGGCATTGGAGATTATGCCTGAACTCAAAGAGACAACGAAAAAGGCTGCCCTTCTCTGTAAAGCCGACCTTACTTCCGGAATGGTTGGAGAGTTCCCAAAACTTCAGGGGGTTATGGGCAGAGAATATGCCTTGCTTTCGGGCGAAGCTGTGGAAGTGGCAACTGCCATCTATGAACATTACCTCCCCAGATTCGCAGGAGACATCCTTCCGTCTACCCACGCAGGGGCATTCGTTAGCATAGCCGATAAGTTAGATACAGTGGTAGGGTGTTTTGGGGTTGGACTGGTTCCAACAGGCACATCTGATCCCTATGCCTTAAGACGTCAGGCATTGGGAATTATTAACATCATCCTGAATAAAAAATATCCCATCTCACTTAAGAAATTAATTGAAAGAAACATAGAATACCTGAATGGTAAGATATCCAGGGATCCCGTGATGGTTAAAGAGGGAGTCCTGGAGTTCTTTAGACTCCGTCTTCAATATCAGTTAACAAGTCAGGGATACCCTTATGACACAATAGATGCGGTTCTCTCTTTGTACTTCGACGATCTGGCTGATTCTTTTGAAAGGATAAAAGCCTTACAAGAGTTGAAGAATCAGCCCGATTTTAAACCTCTGGCAATAGCCTTTAAAAGGGCTTCCAATATCTTAAGCCAATCGCATCCAGGGGGAGAGGTCGTCCCATCCTTGTTCCAGGATTCCGTGGAAAACACCCTCTTTGAGGCATATAAAGAGATCGAAGAATATGTTGTGAAACTGATTGCTAAAAAGAGGTACCTTGATGCCTTGACTAAAATGGTTCAACTCAGAAAACCCGTGGATGATTTTTTCGATAACGTAATGGTGATGGCAGAAGATGAGAAGACAAGGAAAAATAGGCTCGCTATACTTGCCGAAATATCGGGGCTTTTTTTAAAGATCGCTGACTTTTCGAAGATTGTAACCGAGTAGTGTTGATACATGTTTGGGATTTAACTGGCTGGTTCTCAAGTAGATTTACCGGCACATAAAATTACAGGAGGTATGTTCACGTGAAAAAATATGTCTATTTCTTTGGTAGTGGTAAAGCTGAAGGCAATGCAAAAATGAAGGAGCTTTTGGGTGGCAAAGGATGTAATCTGGCAGAGATGGCAAACCTTGGCATACCGGTTCCTCCTGGATTTACCATAACAACAGAGGTCTGCACCGCATATTATGATAATAATGGGAATTATCCTGAAGGGTTAAAGGCCCAGGTTGCAGATAATTTAACCAAGATTGAAACTGCTATGGGGGCAAAATTTGGCAATGAGGATAATCCACTTCTGGTATCAGTGAGGTCAGGGGCACGGGTATCTATGCCAGGTATGATGGATACGGTACTTAACCTGGGATTAAATGATATGACAATCAAGGGTCTCATCAAACAATCCAAGGATGAGAGATTTGCTTATGACTGTTACCGCAGGTTTGTGCAGATGTACGGAGATGTAGTGTTAGACCTTAAACCGGTAGAGAAGGATGAAAGGGACCCCTTTGAGGTTATCCTGGAGGCAAAGAAGGAGAAGAAAGGGGTTGCCTTCGATAATGAGCTAAGCCATGTTGATCTCAAAGAATTAGTAGCAGAGTTCAAGCTTGAAATCAAAAAGAGACTCGGCGTTGACTTCCCCGAAGATCCCATGGAACAGTTATGGGGAGCAATTGGGGCGGTATTCGGTTCATGGAATAATCCCAGAGCGATTGCCTATCGTGAACTCAACAATATACCCGGACATTGGGGAACAGCGGTAAATGTACAGACAATGGTCTTCGGAAATATGAGTGATGACAGTGGTACAGGGGTCGCCTTCACCCGCGATCCATCTACAGGGACGAATATATTTTATGGAGAATACCTCATGAATGCCCAGGGAGAAGATGTGGTGGCAGGCATTCGTACCCCAAAACCTATCAACAAAATCCAAAAAGGGGATAGCCCTCTTCCCTCTCTGGAAGAAGAACTGCCTGATATTTATGGCCAACTGGTCGACATTAGAGATAAACTTGAGAAGCATTATAGAGACTTACAGGACATTGAATTTACCATCCAGAAAGGAAAGCTCTGGATGCTCCAAACCCGTTCTGGGAAACGTACCGGTTTTGCTGCCCTCCGTATAGCGGTAGAAATGGTGAGAGAAGGGTTGATCAAAAAAGAAGAAGCTATTATGAGGATAGAGCCTGAACAGTTAAACCAGTTGTTAAATCCTGTCTTCGACCCGGAAGAAAAGAGAAATGCAATAAAGGAAGGGAGACTGCTGGCCAAAGGATTGAATGCAGGGCCTGGGGCTGCCTGTGGTAAGGTTGTATTCAATGCTGCAGAAGCAGAGGAGCTTGCTAAAAAAGGTGAAGCGAGTATTATACTGGTAAGGATTGAGACATCACCCGAAGACATTAGAGGGATGAATGCAGCCAAGGGTATCTTAACCGCCAGGGGTGGAATGACATCCCATGCTGCCCTGGTTGCCAGACAGATGGGAAAGGTTTGTGTGGCTGGCTGTGGAGCATTGGAGATTGACTACACCGCACAAAAGATGAAAGTTGGGAACAGCACCATAAAAAAGGGAGACTATATCTCTCTTGATGGCACCCTTGGAGAGGTTATCCTCGGTAAAATCCCCACCAGTCCCTCAGAAACTCTACGGGTAATGATAGATAAAACTTTGAAACCAGAAGACTCACAGACGTATCAGATATATGCAGAGATAATGTCCTGGGCCGATAAGATCAGAGCTTTAGGGATACGCACCAATGCGGACAAACCCGATCAGGTTAGCATTGCCATAAGTCTTGGCGCTGAGGGCATAGGACTTTGCAGAACTGAACATATGTTCTTTGAAGGAGATCGTATAGATTCAGTCCGAGAGATGATCCTGGCCGACGACAGGGCAGGAAGGGAAAAGGCATTGGGAAAACTTCTGCCAATGCAGAGGGAAGACTTTGCGAGTATCTTCAGGCTGATGAACGGGATGCCGGTCACCATCCGAACCCTTGATCCACCCCTTCATGAATTCCTTCCTAACAGTCCAAAAGAGATTGATGCACTGGCTAAAAAAATTGGGGTCTCCAAAAAAAAGTTGGCCTCCAAGATAGAAAGCCTGCACGAGACCAATCCCATGCTTGGCCATAGGGGATGCCGTCTCGGAATAGTCTATCCGGAGATTACCGAGATGCAGGCAAGGGCAATATTTGAAGCGGCGTGCCAGGTGGCAAAAGAGGGCATCAAGGTTGTTCCTGAAGTAATGGTACCCCTTGTAGGACATGTAAAGGAATTGATTATGCAGAAAGAGGTAGTGGACAGGGTTGCGAAAGAGGTAATAGGTGCCTATGGGATCGAGTTAGACTACCTGGTGGGAACAATGATAGAGCTGCCCAGAGCGGCTATTACAGCGGATGAGATCGCCCAAGTGGCAGAGTTTTTCTCCTTTGGAACCAATGATCTCACTCAGATGACCTTTGGATTGAGCAGGGATGACGCAGGTAAATTCCTGCCCGACTATGTCAAAGAAGGTATACTGGAGAAGGATCCGTTTCAACAATTGGATCAAGGTGGAGTTGGAAAGTTAGTCGAGATGGGTGTTGAGAGGGGTAGAAAAACAAAACCCACCCTGAAGGTAGGTATATGTGGAGAACATGGTGGAGACCCCAGTTCCGTAGAGTTTTTCCATAGAACAGGCTTGAATTATGTCAGCTGTTCCCCTTACCGTATTCCCATAGCAAGGCTGGCAGCCGCACAGGCGGTATTGAGGGACAAGGTGGCAGCAATAAAGGGTGAGTAGCCAGGGGTATCGTGGTAAAAAAAAAGAACGCCTTGACAAACTATTGGTTGATCAAGGGTTAGCCCAGAGCCGGGAAAGGGCAAGCGCCCTGATTATGGAAGGTAAGGTCTCTGTAAATGGTATCAGGGTTGATAAGGCAGGCACAAAGGTATTAACTGATTCTTCCCTGAAATTAAAAGAGAATGATATACCCTATGTAAGTCGTGGGGGGGTAAAGTTAGCCTATGCCCTGGATGAATTTAAGCTGGAGGTAAAGGACAAGGTAGCCCTTGACATAGGGGCTTCTACCGGGGGTTTTACTGACTGTTTATTGCAGAGGGGGATTAAAAAGGTCTATGCCGTTGACGTAGGCTATGGACAACTCGCATGGAAAATAAGGCAGGACCTCCGGGTGGTTAGTCTGGAACGCAGGAATATTCGTTATCTGGACACAAAAGAGATTGATGAAAAAGCCGATCTCGCTGTAATAGACATCTCATTCATATCCCTCACCAAGGTACTAACCAAAGTAACTGAACTGATAAAAGAAAAAGGCTATATGATAGCCTTAATCAAACCCCAATTTGAAGCAGAAAAGGGAGAAGTAGGTAAAGGGGGAATAGTTAAGAACCCTGAAAAACATAGGCAGGTAATTGAAAAGATAGAAGGATTCGCTTCGTTTCATGATCTAAAGGTACTAGGACTTATTGAGTCCCCTATATTGGGAGCCGATGGAAATAAAGAGTTTTTGATATACCTAGCTAAATCGTAAATCGTAAGTCGTAAGTCGTAAATATCGTAAATAGGATAAAACCCATTTACGATTCACGATTCACGAAGTCCCAATTGAGGAAACAAAAAAATGCGTGTAAGACTGGCCAAGACCGCAGGGTTCTGCATGGGTGTCAGGAGAGCCATAGATATTGCATTAGATGCCATAAACGGAGAAGGCAATATATACACCTATGGTCCCTTGGTCCACAATCCCCAGGCCATTGAGATGCTAAATAGTAAGGGAGTAAAGGTCATTAATGGATTACATGACTCGTTATCGGGAACAGTAGTCATACGGGCTCATGGAATCAGTCCTAAAGAACAAGCAGAGATTAAACAGAAAGGCTTAAAGATTCTCGATGCCACCTGCCCCAGGGTAATAAAAGTCCAATCTATAATAAAAAGGCAGGCAAAAGAAGGATATCATATTGTTATTGTGGGAGATAAAGAACACCCAGAAGTAATCGGACTTCTGGGATTCTCCTTTGATAAGGGGATGGTAGTAAGCAGTATAGAAGAGGTTGATCAGTTACCATCGGACATAGAAAAGGTCTGTGTTGTGGCCCAGACAACTCAGGACACCTTAAAATTCACAAAGATTTCTGAGAATATCCGGGAGAGATTTCCTGAAGTTATAGTATTCAACACCATCTGTGACTCTACCTCAAAAAGGCAAAAAGAGGCAATCCATCTGGCAAAAAAGGTAGATGGCATGGTGATTATCGGAGGGCGAAACAGCGGTAATACCCGGCGATTGGCAGAGATCTCGGAATCCACCGGCACTCAAACCTTCCATGTGGAGACAGAAGGAGAGCTTGATCCGAATAAACTTGCTGATTGCCATACCATAGGGGTTACAGCAGGGGCATCAACCCCAAACTGGATGATAAACAGGGTAGTTGACAGGATAGAGAGTCTTCAAAAGAGGCAGAGTTCAGTTTTTTCAAGGCTCTGGTCAGACTCTCTGGGATTTCTTGTGAAGAGCAACATATATGTTGCCTTTGGTGCGGGTTGTCTCAGTTATGTCAGCTGTTTACTCCAGGGAATTACCCCGAGGTTATCCTATTTTCTTATTGCCGGCTCCTATGTATTCTCCATGCACATCCTCTATTATTTTATAGATAAGGAGGCTGCAAGGTATAACGACCCCGGCAGGGCAGAGTTTTATGAAAGACATGAGGGAATCTTTATTACCCTTATCATCCTCTCTGTATTTACATCCCTTTTTCTCTCATTTGAGATGGGGAGGGGCGTTTTTGTTTTCCTTATAATCATCTCTCTTCTAGGATTGATATACGGCATTAAAATAATCCCCAAAAGCCTGTGGAATATGTTTCAATAC
>JBAZOX010000103.1:0-8517 GCA_041648535.1 Desulfobacteria bacterium
TCGCTTCATTGAAAATTCACAAACTCGCACTTCGTGCTCAAACATGTACGTAATTAGGCTATAGCCTAATTATTCGCTCTCAGGGGTACTTCTTCAAAGCTCCCTCTTTTTCTTTCCTGTCGGAAAATATCTGTAGCCAAAATAGCAGACCACGAAAGATGCCAAAGCACCTATCACTCCCCCAATAACGACGTCTGAAGGATAATGGACTCCTACATAGATCCGCGATATACCCGTTATAAAAGCAACTACAAATAGAAACGTTACATATTTTCTATAGGTATAAACAAGAAACATGGCCGTTCCAAAGGCTGTCTGAGTGTCACCAGAGGGGAAAGAACTGTGTCTCAATGGTTCCAGTAGTATGTTTATATGGACTCTATTTGCCAATATTAAATCAGCCATATCCTCCAAAGGACGGGGCCTTGCCACTAACTCCTTTAAAACGTGAACGAATATTCCCCCTACTAACACAGCAATAATACCAATCGTAAAATTACGCCTAAAATTCTCCCTGTCAAAAATATAGAGTCCCAGACCTATGAGACCAGCCAACACATACCCTGAACCAAACCATGAAAATATGATCATTATCACATCAAAGAGCGGGCTTGAAAGTCCATTATTTATACCAAGGAATATAGACTTATCTAAAGCAATAATATCCTCTAACACCTCTTTATCACCTCAGGGATTTGAAGTTGGACATACTATAATTATAACACTTATAGATATAAAAAGTCCTTATATGTTCTCCATTTCTATAGATTTTGAGGGGCGGCTCAGCCTCTATAGAAGAAAACATACCCTTATATACCTCGCGAGGGTCCTTGTTATATCGATTATCTGCTAAAAAGATTGCGTCCCCCCCTAAAAAATCATCTGGACCAGGCCAGAAGTCATATTGATCAACATAGTCATTTAAACAATATATCCTGAATCTAGCTCCGGTATAAAATGCAATATGACCAGCCAGAACAGGACGATGAGTAAAAATAAATGTTTTATTGTGATGGGACATCTCACCATATATCTCTAAAATCCTTTCTCCAGCCTTGGGCCATCCATATAGCTCGTTGGTTCCATCTACTTCTGCAGGAAGGGGTATAATTTTAAAAAGGGCCTGGGCAGGCATAAGAGCGGAGAATAGAACCGCAGTTACTAAAACGAGATAAGTCGCCGCAAACAGCCGTATTCTGCTACTGCCGGTCTTTTTCTTAAATGATTCCAATGTTAACTGAGCCAGGATAATAAATGCGGTAACAAACCCGAGAGTTGGCCAATGAGGCAATACTTTCTTAAAAAAGCTTAAACCGGCAAAAAAAAGCAGAATGACAATCGAAAAAGAAAAAAGGAAGAGATAACGATCATCTTGTTTTACAATTCCTCGATACCCACCAATAGCAATGGCATAAATGGATGCAAAAAACAGGAAAGGAGAGATATAACCCATCTGTCCTGCCAAACCGGCAACAAACCATTTCGGAGAAAATTCAAAGGTGCCTCCATAACCACGGGAAAGTTGAAATCCAAAGGATGCCCATCCATTTTTAATATTCCATATTATGACAGGGCTAAGTATTAACAGAGCAATAAATAATGATATGTAGGGTTCCTTACGGGTAAGCCAAAACCTATTCTTTTTAGACAATAGGAGGAAAAGAAAAACAGAAGGAAATAAAAAAAAGGCGTTGTATTTACTTAAGAGTCCTAGCCCTACCATGACACCTGCCAGATACCAAAAAGACGCCCTCCCCCCTTTCATAATTCTGTAAAGGAGATACAGGGTTATAACCCAACTCAACCCTAGAGGAGTATCCGGCAGTATAAGTATTGCCTCTAATACAGTAAATACCGGTGTTAAATTCAACAAAAGGGCTGAAAAAAAGGCTACTCTATTATCGTTGAAAATCTCTTTTGCAAGAAGGAAGACAAAGATCGATGCAAAGAAAAAAAATATCACAGACCCAATTCTGACTGAGAATTCATTTATCCCTCCAATCTTTGTAAATAGGGCTATCAGGTAAGCAACCATAGGAGGATGGTCAAAGTACGAGAGGCCTAAATATTGAGACCATGCAAAATAATGGGCCTCATCGTCTCCCAGTCCAATCTTTCCTATGACACTTAGTCTAAGTAGAGTCGCAACTATCAGCAGGATAAAGAATAACTTTTTATATCTTTCCATTGTCCTTAAGCAGATCTAATACTGCATGGTAAACCTCATCCACACTTATTGTATTCATGCAGTTAACCTCTTTATTGCATTCCCTTTTGTAACAGGGGCCACATTCCAATTCCGAAACTATCTTTCTACCTCTACCGTAGAGTTCAATCTCTTGAGCACAGGTAGGCCCAAAGATAGCAACTACCAGTTTTCTAAGTGCTATAGCTATGTGCATGGCAATGGTATCACCACTTACCACTAGATCGCAGAGATTTATCAGGGCACAGAACTGTTGGAGGGTATTATGACAACCAACATCATAAACCAGATCTTTAACCCTTGAGCATATTTCTCTATTCCGTTGTATTTCATTGGGCCCCCCTAGAAGGAGGATCTTTGCATCCATTTCTGAATTAATAGTTTCGATTAATTCAACAAAGCAATCAATAGTCCATGCCTTATTTGCGAAGATATCTCCTGCACCGGTATTCAATCCAATAATTAAAGCCTCTTTGCTTATCCCATGCTTTAACAAAAACGACTTGGCATAACTTACATCTTCATCAGGGATGGTCAAGATGTATTCATCCTGCCGGTATTCTAATCTTGATGACTCATATATCAACTCAGGATAAGTTTTAGCGTTAATCACAAATTTTAATGGGTCGGACAGACCTAACTTAAACATGTATACACTTTCTTCATTTAAAGGAAAGACCCTACCTTCGGGGCTCATCCCAAACCCTAATTTTTCTTTTGCCTTGACCTTTATAGCCAAAGCAGTTGCTCGCGGTTCCTTGTCAAGACACAAAAGCAAATCAAATTCTTCTACTTCCAGTTGGAGGATAGATTCGGCATTAAAAACCAACAGTCTATCTATCAATGGATTCTCTTTAAGCAGACCATATGCGTCTTCGTCGGTTAACCATGTAATATGGCTTTCAGGATACTTTCTCTTGAATCCTCTTAAAATCGGGGTAGTCCTTAACACATCTCCTATGGCAGCCAATTTTATTATCAATGTCCGCCTACCCATTGGTGCATATTTATCACATTCTTCGCAGAGCAACTTGTATCTGCATGGTTTTTCACCTACAAAGTGCTTGCAATCAAGCCTTAGTTTCATCTTTTTTTCATCCCATTCCTTCCCCCCTCCCCTCTTTTCAAAAAAGGGGAGACTAAACTAAATTCCCCCTTTTAAAGGGGGATATAGGAAAACCTTTCTACTTCCGGCGGACTCGAATCTCTTTCACAAACTAAATGGGAGAAGAACCATAATAAATAGTAACTATTCAGGTAGGCACAGAGGCACAGAGCACCAAAGGCACAAATTTTTCTAGCCTATTAGCCTATAGGCTACAGGCTATTAGCCTGTTCTTTGTGCCTATGTGCCTTTGCCACTTTGTGCCTGAGTAGTTACAATAAATAAGACTGGTTAAAAGTGTCTTCTGCTATGATTCTACTTTCCATTTTAGGTTTTTAATCCAATTTTCCGTAAAATACGTTCTATCCATACTATAAAATTAATGGGCAAATCATTGGCTGTTTTGTATAACAGGTATACTCCTAATATACCAATGAAAATATTTGGTGCCCATAATGCGATGGGGAGAGGAATCTCACCATTCTTGGCTAAAATCTGTCCAAATGTAAGGAAGACATAGTAGGTCAGTATTACTCCCAAGCTAAGTATAAATCCCCAAAATTTACTGGATGGTCTAGATTGTATACCTAATGGAATTGCAATTAAACCAAATACTAAACAGGCAAAAGGTAGAGAGAACTTTTCATATAGTACCTGCAAGGGATGGTAAAAACTTTTTTTTCCTTTTCTTAACTCCTCGATCTTTCTTTGCAGTTCACCAATTGACATTTCACTGTATTCCTTCGTAAAGCTCCCTTGCTCTTTTATAATCGTTCCCAAGTCCAGATTTATATCGTAAGTACTAAAACCAATCTCTTGATATGTATTCAAATCCTTACTGGCTCTATGAATCTTCCCATCAATCAATCTAAGTGTAATAATGAGAGATTTTGGATCAGAGATTAGATAGCCCTCTCTGGCAACAATAGTATTGGGTTCCCCGGTTTCTCCTTTTTCAGAAACCAAAATTCCTTTTAGTTTTTCACCCCTGACAGCTATTTCATTCACATAAAGAACCAACCCCTTAAAGTCACTATTGAATGTCCTCTCTTTTATACCAATGTTTACCTTGTTTCTGGCGATATTGAAGATCAACTCCCTGGTAGAGCTATTCCCCCATGGAAGGGCATAAACTGCCACAAAGGAAGTCAAGAGCGAACAAACCAGAGAGAAAATCATTATCGGAGTAACCAGTTGGTATAGGCTTATCCCAGATACCTTCATCGCAGTAATCTCATTATCTCCGGAAAGTCTTCCAAGGGCAGCTAAAACCGCCATTAATAGAGCCATGGGAACGGTAAACACAAGAAAGGAGGGCATGGCATAGAGGATTAACTTTAAAATGTCAATAAGTTTTACTCCTTTATTTACCACCAATTCGGTTAATCGTAAGATACTATTCATTAAAAAAATGAAGGTAAATATCAAAAGCCCAACAAAAAAAGGCCCCATAATCTCTTTGGTTAGATATAAACTTATAGTCTTTTTCATCGAACTTTGCCATCCCAATTTTGACTTTTTACGAGTCTCTCAATTACTCTATGTCAAATGTAAAGGCTCAATTCCCATCATTCCTGTGGCTATTCTGGCAGCCTTAAAAGAAGCTCCGGGGGCCCCCAGTTTTTCCTTAACCCAGGTTAATTCGTTTTTAATCTTGGAATACAACTCACTATCTTCGAGGATTTTAAGGACTTCACCTGCTATTCGCTCTGGAGTAACATCATACTGGATTAATTCAGATACAACTCTCCTCTGTGCCACCAAGTTTACCAGTCCAATATTCTCAACCTTTATCATCAACTTACCAATCAAATACGTCAAAGGAGAAACTTTGTAGAGGATAACCATGGGAGAATTAATTATGGCCGCTTCCAGAGTAGCCGTTCCGGAAGCCACTATTACTACCCTGGATATATTTATAGCGTCATAATTGTTATCTGTAATAACATTGACCCTTACGTTGTTACAGGTGTTGCCGATGATTTTTTCTATTTGGATTTTATTTATAGTAGAGGCAACCGGTAATACGAACTGCAGGTTTCCCAGTCTCTTGTTTAATATCTCAGCGGCTTTTAACATCTTAGGTAGAAGGAGTTTAACCTCGCTATTTCTGCTTCCAGGAAACAACCCTATGGTTATCTTACCCTTGTCAAGGTTAAATCTTTCTAAGGCTGTCTCTCTGGAAAACTTTGGTTTTGCAATATCAATCAAAGGATGTCCCACAAATTCAACATCAATCCTTTCTTTTTGATAAAAAGAGGCTTCGAAAGGGAGAATTACTAACAGTTTATCCACCAGTTTGGCGATTTTTTTTATTCTCCTCCTTCTCCATGCCCATACCTGTGGACTAATATAGTATAGAACCGGGATACCTCTTTTTTTGGCAAATTTCGCCAGGTGAAGATTAAAATCCGGGTAATCAATCAAGATAACCAGGTCTGGATGGTTTACCTTCAGTGATTTTTTCAACTCTCTAAATGCTTTTATAATCGTCTTTAATTTGGAGAAGACCTCCATAACCCCAACTACCGCCATATCAGAGGAATCAAATAGAACACTAACGCCTGCCTCCTTTATCCTCTGCCCCCCGATACCATAGAAATGTACATTGGGGTTAAATTCCTTTATAGCCTTAATTAAATTAGAGCCATGAAGGTCAGCAGAGGCTTCTCCTGCTACTATTAGAATTCTCTTTGAAGGCTTATCCATTTTATCGTCCAAAAGGCTCCCTGGAGTCGAGGGTTCTAGGGTTCAAGTGTTTAAAGTATTTATAGCTTTGATCGCTCGCCCCCTTGACTCTTTGAACCCTCAAACCATCGGCTTTAGCCAATGGTAGTTGACATTGCATCTTTAATTGTTTTACAGACTCTCTGTATCTCCTCCTCTGTCAACTCGGGGTACATAGGCAGTGATAATACCTCAAGAGACGCCGATTCACTGTTCTTCAGATCACCTGTATTGAAGCCTAAACGCTTAAACACTGGTTGTTGATGAAGTGGGAGAGGATAGTAAACAGCCGAAGCAATGCCTTCGTCCACAAGACACCTGGACACTCTATCCCTGTCTTTAATCCTAATCGTATATTGGTGATATACGTGTTTAACGTGCTCATCCTCATAGGGTGTAATTAGGTCTACTCCCCTAAGGCAATCATTATAGAGGCTAGCGCTCTTTCGACGCAATTCGTTGAATTTATCTATCTTTCTTAACTTCACCCTTAGAATTGCTGCTTGGATCTCATCAAGCCTGCTATTAAAACCCATCTCAATATAATAGTACTTCACCTTACTTCCATGGTTTCGCAGGATCCTAATCTTATCTGCCAAGTCTTCACTATCGGTAATAATCATACCTCCATCGCCGTAACAACCCAGGTTCTTGCTGGGAAAGAAGCTGAGGCATCCAATCTCGCCAAAAGTCCCCACTTTTCTCCCTTTGTATTCAGACCCAAATGCCTGGGCACAATCCTCTATAAGCAGAAGATTGTACTTACTGCATAGGCTTACAATATGTTCAATATCAGCAGATTGTCCATAAAGATGGACGGGTAGAATCGCCCTTATCTGATTTCCATTTTCCTTATTTATTAATATCCCCTCTTTCTTATTAAACGATGTTTTTGTCTCGATAAATTCTTCAATCTTTTCCGGGGCAATATTATATGTCCTGGGATCTATATCCACAAATATGGGGGCTGCTCCTACAGAAACAATGGTTTCTACAGTAGAAACAAAGGTAAAAGGGGTAGTAATTACATCTTGTCCTTTTCTTACCCCACAGGCAAGAAGGGCCATGTGTAATGCATCAGTGCCTGAGGCAAGACCAACGGCGTATTTCGCTCCTAAGTAAGACGCAATTTCTTTCTCCAGTTTCTCTACTGACGGACCTAAAATGAAGTTCCCATCCTCCAATACTTCTTTAATAGCCCTGTCAATTTCATCCTTCATTATTTCATACTGAACTTTGAGATTAACCATAGGAACCAGCATAAATTCTCCTTAACCGGTTAATTTGTTCTAAAATCCGCAAGGCTACAGAAAGTGCCCTTTTAGCATCGGTCCCGGATACTAAGGGTGGCTTCCTGGTGTTAACCGAATCGATAAAAGACTTAATCTCTTCTTCTAAAGAGTCCCTTGCGTTTATTTCCACATTGCTAGCCACAATTTTAGGCAAACCACCATTTTCTTCTCCATTTTCAATCTTATTATAGATATCAACCTTTTTTGAGACAAAATCTATGGAGATATAGGCATCCGGTTGAAATATGCGAATCTTTCTCATAGTCTTCTCTGAAACCCGACTGGCAGTAATATTAGCTACACAACCATTGACAAAAGTTATTCTAGCATTGGCTATGTCTATTTTAGGAGAAATCACAGGGACACCCACAGCATCAATAATATCTATATCAGAATTAACAATACTCAATATGATATCAAGATCATGGATCATCAGATCCAGAACCACATCTACATCGGTAGCTCTTTCAGTAAAGAAGCTCAATCTATGGGATTCAATGAACATAGGATTATTCAAAACATCTTGTATAGCAACAATAGCTGAGTTATATCTTTCTAAATGTCCAACCTGAAATATTAGGTTTTTCTTATCAGCCATCTCTATTAAAGTGTCTGCTTCTGCAACAGTTGTGGCAATAGGTTTTTCAAGCAAAATATCTATACCATTACTAAAGAAATCCTTGGCAACTCTGTAATGTAATTTGGTCGGAACAGCAATGCTCACTGCCTGTACTTCATCGAAAAGATCAGAGTAGTCAAAAAAAGCCCTTGTATTAAAACGATCGGCAATCTCTAATGCCCGTGCATGATTAATATCAACTACCCCAACTAAATTAACCCCTGATAGTTTTGAATACTTTTCCGCATGATATTGGCCTAGATACCCTACCCCTACTACGCCAACTCTTATCTTTTCCATTTTTGCCCTAGTATTTGAGGTTAGATTGCTACAATTGAAATGCCTTCCTCATCAGCAAATCTAACCATTTCCTCCTTCTCCATGACAATTGTGTTGCCGGCTTCTATAGCCAGCACTGAACCTCTTACCTCCTTTAGAGAATGGATTGTTTCCATTCCAACTACCGGGATGTCAAAACGCATATCCTGATGAGGCTTGCTTACTTTTACAACTACTACCTGTCCATTTCCTAACCTCCCTCCCCGCTTGATAGTCTCATCAGTACCCT
>JBAZOX010000104.1:0-8491 GCA_041648535.1 Desulfobacteria bacterium
GGTCTGCTTTTCAATGTCGGTTTTGTAAAGTTTATTAGTTCTCCCACCTTTATGATCGGTTTTGCTATAGCTAACAGGGCCTGAAACATCACCGGTACTAAAGTTTCTAAAGGTTTCATAGGCATCAACAAGAGTGTCAGGTGTCAAATCTCTACCCGCCCTCTTTAATCCTTCTGCACAGATCATAGAGGTTACCCAACCCTGGGTGTAATTTCTGATCTTCGGCTTTGTGCCAGGTTGATACTTCTCTGCAATCTTTCTCATTTGAACCATTCCAGTGGTGTCATCAAACCAATAGCCATAGGGGCTCACTGCTATAAGCCCTTCAGACGCACTGCCGGCTATGCTTATGGTATCCTCACTGCTAACATAAAAAGAACCGTATATCGGGATTTTTAAATCATACTTTTTTGCACCTTTTAGGAAGGAAACAATTGCTGCGGCAGCGTTATGAAGGATTATATAGTCAGGCTTTGATCTCTTTAAACTCAATACCTGTGAAGTAGCATCAATAGCACTCAAGGCAAGGACCTCTTTATCTGCCAATTTTAAATTATACCTTTGAAGGTACTTTTCAGTTGCATCCAGACCGGTTTTGCCAAACTCAAGATCTGGGTAGACAATGGCTATTTTGGGGGTTTTTGCCTTTATATCCTTCATTATGTAATCTATGATAATCTTTAAACCATCATCATAGCTAGATGAGGGGGTAAAGATGTATCGTTTTACAGGAGTTGTCATTGTCTCTGCAAGGCTTACGGTTATGACCGGTACTTTCTCCTTTTCAATATGTCTCATAAGGGTTACCGTCTGTCCTGTCCCTCCGCAATAAAGAATGGATAAAACTCTATCTTTATAGATCAGTTTCTTAAAAGCAGAGAGGGCTCCTGGGATAGTGTAGTGATCATCCTCAACAATAAATTTTACCTTCCTGCCATTTATTCCCCCCTGATCATTTATGTTTCTAAAATATAGCTTTGTAGCCTCAACTATAGGAATACCCACGGAAGCAGCAGGTCCTGTCTGATCACCAATGGCTGCAATCTTGATTTCGTCCTTGGTTACCCCTCTGACCTCCTCAGTATAACCCAGCCTCTCACCTACCAATAAATAAACACCAAGAATGATAAACATAAGTAACGTCTTGTAACCAACTATAAACAACTTCTTTTCCATAGCATACCTCCTATAAAAACTCTAAAATACAAATGAACCCCAATAACCTTCTTTTTGTCCTCTAATGTCTTCTTTTTGATAAAATCTTGACCTTTATAATTTTTTGATTCTATACACAGCGTCATAAATTTGATGGCTTCGTAAAAAGCTCCGCTATGCCGACACGTCGGCATTATAATGGAAAGTAACTTGCGCTTTCAGTAAATTTGTTCTTTTTTGGTAAATGTCAAGTAATATAAGCTACTTACAACGCATTTGCAAATTTAAGTTACTTGGAAGTCTTAATTCCGTCACTCCGGCGAAAGCCGGAGTCCAGAAGTCCTTGAAATTACTGGATTCCTGCTTTCGCAGGAATGACAAATAAAGGCAAATTGGACTTTTTACGAGTCCGTCAACCTTGGAGCTATCTTTTTGATATTTCAGAAGTTCCAGTTACAGGGATATCATCAAAACGAGATGTCAGAGGATAACAGTAGAAATAGTCAGAGGTCATGGGGAGATTCCATCAGGTATCGAAGATGAACCTCGAATTCGGAAACGAATAAGAAATGTAGGAGGGTATGGGAGACAACTGCCTAGAATTTAAAGGGTTATTTGAATTATCACCTACCTTATCTAGATATTATAAAACTAACTGTTTTGGGGAAATTACTAAAGTCAGAATTCAGTAATCGGGAGATCGGGTTTGAATATCCTACAGTATTCTGTTGCCTTACGGTCATTGGAGCCAAAAGTAACTGAGGTGGTCCCCATTGTCAAGACAAAAGATTGCGAAAAATAAATCTCATTTATTCAAGTACTCAGTATAATTCACCACGTGACGCAATGCCCTTGCTGCCCTTCTGGGGTTCGGATATATTGGGATACCCTTCTCACGTAAAAGTTTGAAGCTTTCCGGTTCTGCCATAACCCGCGGCATTAGATTGACATAAACAAGGGGTTTACCAAGCCTATCTATTTTTTCCCTCATAATATCTAAATTCTTAATTTCTTGCTCTTCGAGAGACTTAACCATCTTCTGAAACTCTTCATTATTCGAAAAAGATGCACTCTCTATCATATTCGAAAAGTAAGAACTTGCCCCAATACCCCCTAAAAGAATTGCAATATCTATGTTAGGGTCTTCCATTATTGTCCATAGGCAGGAAAATATAACAAGATTGCCTGATGTAACCATATCCGTAATATCTGTCGGATTCCCGTAGGAACAGCGTAAGGGCAAAAGGGATCTCAATGTATCGGTAGTCTCAGAGGAAAAGTCGGGAAGCTCTAAACCTACCTTTTCAACAGCTTCAGCCATCACAACGCCGATACCCCCACCTTCAGTTAAAATTCCCACCCTGTCTCCCCTAGGAAGAGGAAGAGAAACCAGGGCAGTAACAACATCGAACAACTCTACCTCATCCTCCACCCTGATTACCCCTGATTGTTTGAACATAGCGTCATAGATTGCATCTGAACCACATAGAGATGCAGTATGCGACTTTGCCGCCTTTGCAGAGCCTTTTGTGGCACCAGCCTTCATGATTATGATTGGTTTTTTCCGCGTGATTTCCCTGGCCAATTTAAAGAATCGTCTACCTTCTCTTAACCCTTCTACATAGGCACCGATAATCTTGGTCTCTTCATCTTTGGCAAGATATTCTATGTAATCTTCCAGATGGAGATCAGCCTCATTGCCAGTACTCACAAACTTACTAAAACCAATCCCCCCGTGTGTTCCAGTGCGAACCACACGCTGGCCGTAAGTCCCGCTCTGGGAGAGAAAAGCAACCGGCCCAGGTTGAACGTCCTCCATCCATGCCAGTGTAGAAAATGAGGAATGGGTATTTATGTGACCCATACTATTGGGGCCGATGAATCTTATTCCCCCTTCTCTTGCTATATCCACCAGTTCTTTTTCCAGTTTTGCCCCTTCTTCACCAGACTCAGCAAGTCCCCCTGTAATCACCAAAGCTGCTTTAACCCCCTTAGCTACACACTCTCTCATAACTTCAGGGGTTTTTGTAGTAGGCACTGAAAGAACTGCGAACTCCACCGGATATGGTATGTCTGTAATTTTCCGGTATGCCTTAATCCCCATTACCTCATCGCTTTTTGAATTAACCGGATAAACCTTCCTTTTCGGATTGCCAATAAGACGGCTCATTACCCCAAAACCCCATGTTCCTATCCTGTTCGATGCTCCAATTACAGCCACTGAGCGGGGATTAAAGATGTAATCTAGCTGCTCTACAACAGAACTTTCAGTTACAGATTCAACTTTAGCAACATTTTCCACTTCAAATACCTCCTGAACTTCAAATGAATTTCAACTTTCAAAAAGAGTATATTCGGTTATAGAGGTTCCATAACCCTACAGAAATATATTTCAACTTTAGCAATTCGTTTCAAAAAAATAGAGAAGACTTTTTCAGCTTTTTTACATCCTTTCATATCCACATCTCAATGCCTCTTTATTTAAGGGTGCCAGCTTGTCTTTCTGCTCTTTTCGGAGGGTATCCTCAAGGGTTTTTTCTACCATTTCAATTGGAATTACATTCGTCATCTTAAGATACACCCCTAGAAGTACCAAGTTTGAAACCTGAATAGCCCCCATCTTCTGTGCCAGCTCTGTAGCAGGAATAGGTATTGCCTTTACGTCATTTCTCTTCAATTCCCGCTTAACCATTGAACTGTTAAAAATGAGGAGACCCCCAGGTGCCACGCTACCCTCATAAAGGTCCAAGGCAGGTTCATCAAATACCAGTAAGGATTGGGGTTCTGCGATCATGGGGGATATGACCTGATTGTCAGAGAGCACAACCCCACAAAATACCCTTCCCCCTCGCTGCCATGTCTCATAAGTTGGAAACCAGCTCACATGGTTGAATTCTTTAAGACCGGCCCTGGCAATCAATAGCCCAATCATCAATACACCTTGGCCTCCATAACCAGCAATTGCAACGTTACATGTCCTGCCGTTATCTTTTCTCATTACTCTCCCCCCTTAAAGAGTCTAGTTAAAATCCTTGATCTTTTCTAAGACCTTTCGTGAAAGGATCATACCGCTGCCTGTCGGCAGGTTGCGGTCCATGGATCCTACGAGGCCAATCCGAGCCTTTCCCACAACAGCCAATTCCACATCTTCAATCATTTGACCCATACAGTCTTCAACCACCAGGAATTTCTTTGTATTGTCGGCTATCTTATTTATTGCTTCACGTGGAAAAGGCCAGAGGGTTATTGGCCTGAAGAGCCCTACCCTTATCCCTTCATCACGGGCCAGATACATTGCCCTCAGGGACACCCTGGCTGTGGATCCATAAGATACCAGGACTATCTCTGCATCTTCTATTTCATAGGTTTCATAACGCACTTCGTTCTCTTTTATCTTTGTGTATTTTTCGTCAGAACGTTTCATGTAATCATAGTAGGAGCCTATTATACCTGGTGAATTGTGAACAAAAGTACGTACATAATTATGAGCCGCAGAGCCCTTCACCGCCCAATTTTTTTCAGGCAATGGTGGAAATCCGAGCTTCTTAAGCTCTACACTCTCGTACATCTGCCCCATTATACCATCACTCAATAAAATTATATGAATCCGATATTTGTCAGCCAGGTAAAAGGCCAGTTGGGTGAGTTCAAATGCCTCTTGTACCGAGAAAGGGGCAAGAACTATATTCTTATAACCACCATGTGCGCCCCGGGTGGCGATAAGATAGTCCATCTGAGAATGCTGTGTACTGCCGGCTCCAGGACCACCACGCTGAACATTAACGATAAGGCATGGCAGTTCCATGGATGCTATCCCAGAAATCCCTTCCTGCATAAGACTAAAGGCTGTGCTGGCAGTAGAGGTCATAGCCCTTACACCTGTAGCTGCCGCCCCACAAACCATACTTATAGAAGCAAACTCACTCTCTGCCTGGACAAAGGTCCTGCCAAGTTTCGGAAACTCTCTCGCCATAAACTCTATCAATTCATTCTGCGGCGTTATGGGATAACCAAAGTAGTGCGTACAGTCAGCATAGATAGCCCCATAACCAATAGCTTCATTCCCACTTATTAATATCTTTTCAACCATGGTCATCATCTCCTATAGAATACTTGAACAAATTTGTGTCTTGAGTCTTTAACCCAAGAGAGAAATTAGACAACCTGATATACCTCAATGGCTATATCAGGACATAGGAAACTACAAGCCCCACAACCTGTACAATCCTCCTGATTTATAAAAACAGGAAAATTATACCCCACACTGTTTATCTCCTCTCCCATTATCAAACATTCTTTGGGACACGAATCGGCACAAAATGAACATCCCTTGCAAAATTCTTTATTGATCTCAACCTCTATTGCCTTCTTTTTTTTCTCCATTTTTACCCTCAATTTGATATTCTTGATATTCTTTTTAATCTCTAGTTGTTCTCTATCTGATATTTAATCTCTCGTTCATTCACATTCTTGAATTCACCGAGAGGGTACTCGGCAAGCATGTGCTTCTCAAACCACTCTCTCGCCTTCGTCGGCCTCATATTGAGCAAAGGCGGACATGCAGAGAGTACCTCAACAAAGCCGTATCCGATACCGTCTATCTGCTTCTGAAAAGCGGTTTTTATCGCTTTTTTAGTACGTTTGAACTGAGCCAATGTGTTTACCGCACAGCGGGCCGAATATACAACACCAGGTAACCCAGCCATTAATTCCGCAACGTGAATCGGGAAACCACCGGCTTCTGGTCTTCTTCCGTTAGGCGTCGTAGTTGTAACCTGACCAATCAAAGTAGTCGGGGCCAATTGCCCCCCTGTTGTACCATAACCAGCATTGTTAAAGAACACAGTAGTAAGCTTTTCACCTCGAACCGTAGCATTTATTAAATCACCTATCCCGATGGCCGCTAAATCACCGTCCCCCTGAATGGTAAAAACTACTGCCTCCTCATTCAATCCACGTTTCACCCCGGTACCCACAGCTGGGGCCCTTCCATGTAACGCCTGGACAAAATCAACGTTCATGACGAACATGGACATAGCATGACAACCAACACCTCCAATACCCACAACATTCCCCATAATCCCAAGCTCATCTATTACCTCACTTATTATCCGCCCTACTATTCCATGCTGACAACCAGAGCAAAGGGGTGATTTTGCTTGCATGAGAGATTTAGGTCGACCGGCTATTAGTCTCCTTGAACTATCCTTCTCTTCCATACTACTTCCCACCTTTCTTTTAAATAAATATTTTGGAGCACAAATTGATAGACTTGTAAAAAGTCAAAATTGGGATGGCAAAGTAAAAAGCTCCAGATTCAAGGCACGCAAATCCTGAGGAGTGCGGCATACTTAAGGGTACGCCGCAACAAGCCTGCCCCTGCGAAAGCAGGGGAAGGATGCAGCGCAACACAGCAGATGGACTTTTTACGAAGCCATCAAGATTTCATTTTTTATATTGTTAAGTGACTTTGGAGGGAAAGCTATTTCTCCAATTTTATCCAATCTGATATGGGTGTTAATAACCCTTCTTTGACATTAGCCTTATACATCTTTACATATTTAGACCCCTTATGGTCATCAGGTCCAAAGGTGACAGAGCCACATAGTCCTCTCATATCAAAATCTTTGATGGACTCCAATGCATCAACCAACGCTTCACCATCGATGTCCTTTCCTGCCCTTTTTATCCCTTCTGCAAGGATTGTAGCATCACCCCAACCCTGAGTATATGCCTTTGGTCTGTATGGTTTCTCTGTCCCTGGATCGTACTTTAAAGTCACTTTTCTCATTTCCTCCATGGCAGAGCCTTTGTCATACCATGAACTGTAGATCGCTATACCTGTGTAATTGGAAGCTGCCTTTCCTGCAACCTTAACAGTATCCTCAGTACATGTATACTGGGTGCCCAAAAAAGGGAGGTCCTTTACACCTATCTTCATTGCAGATTTCATCATTACAATGGAATTGTCAACCAGAAGATGCATTAGAATGAAGTCCGGGTTCCTTCTTTTAATATTCAGCGCCTGGGAAGTGGCATCCAATACCCCTGGGTTTACGATCTCAACGCTGACAATATCTATGCCGTATTGGTCTTTGTACTTCTCTGCTGCCTTAAAACCGAGCTTGCCATGCTCGGTATCATTATACACAAAGGCTATTCTGGGATTTTTCTTCTTCATATCCCTCACTATATACTGAAATATAAGTTGAATTTGATCCTCATAGGTCGGTCCACTGGCAAACATATAACGCTTAGGTGGCATCACCACCCTGTCGGACGAAGGGGGAATAACACATGGCATTTTATCTTTAAGAATGGCAGACGTCAGAGCAAATATGCCGTGACTCGATGCCGGACCCAATAATACGAGTACTTTATCTTTCAACAAAAGCTTCTTATACGCAGATATGGTTGCAGGGATCGAATATCTGTCATCCTCAATGATTAACTTGATTTTTCTTCCATTGATTCCGCCCTTTTCGTTTACCCATTGAAAGTAGTTTTTAAACGCCTTAGAAGCAGGAACAGTCACAGGGGTCGCCGGACCTGTCTGGTCATATATAACCCCTATCCTGATCTCGGAATCTGTAACACCTCTCACATCCTTACTAAACCCATAATCACATATCAAAAACACAGAAATAGCCACCATAAGTAAAACTATACTAACTTTCTTCATCTTGAACAGCCTCCCTTCCTAGAGTTTTTTTAATCTTATTTTAAAGAACCTTTTATAAATCTTAGGTTAAATTCTCCCTTGTTTTTTTATAACACAAGACCCATATTTCACAAAACTCCTATAGTAGCAAATGAGTGTCTATCTCTAGATAATTCATTGTTACTAATTGACTTTCGACTATAATGGATACCATAATGTATGTGTTCATGTAAAGCTTATTTATAATCTGACTTAGAATTTTATATTACTAACCACCAAGAATGTGAAGCTCGGTTAAACCAGATAATGGTGCCATTTTTCGGGAAACTCCACCATTGTAAGGAGGGGCTTTTATAGGCAAAAAGCCTTGACATTAACCTGGATATATAATAAAGAAAAGGCGTAACTACTCAGGCACAAAGTGGCAAAGGCACATAGGCACAAAGTAGAGTGGGGGCGTTTCGTTATTTTTTCCTGCTTTGTGCCTTCGGTACCCTGTGTCTTTGTGCCTATCTGAATAGTTACGAAAAGGCAATTGTAATTATACTAGATTAATTGTACAAACAAGGAACAGACCATTGGAGATAAAGACTGACTTTCTGGTTATAGGGAGTGGCATTGCCGGGTTGACATTTGCCCTCAAGGTCTCAAAATATGGCACTGTCGCAATTGTTA
>JBAZOX010000105.1:0-8316 GCA_041648535.1 Desulfobacteria bacterium
GGTTAGTCATCAAATAGATATATTTGTATTTCAAACCGACTTTGCCTTATCCAACCAATTCCTTACCAACTCCACCACTGCCTCATAGACCGCATCCCGCTAGCCCTGGGCGAGGTTAAGGATGTCGGTCGTTTTCATCCCGTTAATTCGTGTAATTTTCATCAGATTCCCAGTTCAAAGGATTGGTTATTATGTATTCCCGTATTTTATCCAATTCCGTTTCATTGCGGATTATGTGTTCGTAGTAATTACGTTGCCAAAATTTACCAACCGTACCCAATCCGTTTTCTTTTACATATCCTAACCAATCATGTATACACAATGATTTAAATGTTCCAATAATTTTCCCAATCGTAGGGGCAGGTCTTGCGCCTGCCCTATTGTTTTGGGCAACCACAATGGTTGCCCATACGATAATTATTCCGTGGATATGATTTGGCATTATAACGAATGCGTCTAATTCAACATCAGGAAATCGTTTTAGAATCTCATGCCATTCCTGTTCAACAATTTTTCCAAGGGTGGACAATTCCATATTGAAATTTACAATGTTACCAAATAGACATTCCCTGTCTTTCGTGCATATCGTTACATAATATATACCTGCCTGTGAATAATCGTATCCCTTCAAACGGATTGAACGACGCTGGTGGATGTCAGGATTGTATTTCATAATTCGTCTTGTCTCTATACGCATAACATATACAACCTTGTAGGGGCAACCCTTGTGGTTGCCCTTTCTTGAGGGCAGGGGCAAGCCCTGCCCCTACATTGTGGTTGCCGTCTTGGGTAAGGGCAAGCCTTACCCCTACATTTTAAATGACATGGATTTTGCTTTTTCCAACCGATTCCGCACCAACCTGCTATGCCTGCAGCATTTCGTTCAATTTTGCTTCCCATTCATCTTCAGCGAGTACTTCGAATCGTATCACCTTGTCCTTCATTGCAGGGCCCAGTTCAGTCCATGTTCTTGACTTGGCCTCCTTGTTGCACAGCGAAAACATTTCCATTTTGTAATCCGTATCCGGGCTTCCCATCAAATGAAGACCCTTTGTTTCTACAACATACACCTGTTCGTAGTCGTCCTCATTTTCTGGAGAGGTTGAAGTAAATATGAAGTCAGGATAGATTTTGTACTTTCGCCAGCCCTGGATGGCGTAGTCACGCCTGGATCGGTTCCTGTACCAGAAAAAAAGCCTTTTCTGTCCTTCAAGATACCATGCCACGGCCTTTTCGGTTTCGTTGAACTCTTCTTCAGGAACGAATTCAAAAAGGCTCAGTTGAAGTGGCCGGCCATCTTTTCGATTCAGTGTTTTGGCGGTGGGTTTGACTTTGATTGATTTTGGAAAGGTAAAATCAAATTTTTCTCCGATCACCAGGAATCTCATCCGGTCTGAAGCAAGCATCTGCCGAAAAACATTCTCAGCTAACCGGTCTTTTTCCCGGTCAAGCTGTTTTCGTAATTCCTCGATGATAAATACAAAATTGTTTGCAATCATCTCATGATCATATTTTCCTGCCAGATGTATAAGCGTCGCCTGAGCAAATTCATGGGCTATCCAGGGATTTGGCACGATATCACAGATCTGACGGGTCATGAAAACAGGATCAACACGAATGCCGCCTTCCCTCAGCTTTATTGCCTCTTTCTCTTCGATTACTTTTTTGATGTTCTCTGAAAGCGTGGCAATGTGCTCAATATCCTTTTCTTCAGACATGGAAAGTGTAAGCGAACGGACGGGCTCAAGATCAACATGATCCCACGGTATTTGTGCAGCGATGTCCATCTCATAATTGACGGGTTTCCAACTCCTGTTACGCCGTACCATAAAGACCGGCAAAATAGCGCTGCTTGCCGATTTTTTGAAGCGGTCCCGGATTTTTATTAAACGATCCGGCTGCTCTCCGGCTTCTTCCAGGTCGGCAACAATTTGGCCTTTCAGGTCTCCGAGACCTTCCCTGCTAAAGCCATCTCTTATGCTCGTCAACAGCGCATTTGCGCTCTGTTTAAAGCAAAACACATAACTCTCATCAAGCTCACTAATCTTGGTCTTGCGGGCCCCTGGCTGGCGAAGTATACGTCCCACAAGTTGTGTCAGGGCATTCTTCGAAGCAGGATTTGTCAGGATAACCAGGACATAGGCAAATGCGCAATCCCACCCCTCCTGCAATGCCTGTTTGGTAATAATATAGCGAATCTTGCAGTCCCGAGCCATCAAACCGCCGACATCATCAACCTCTTTCAGTTCGTCCTTTTCACTTGTCTTAACGGCCACCTCATCAGCGGGTATTCCAACCGTCTTTATGAGTTGTTCCCGAACATCTTCAGAATGGATATAGCGGGTTCCCCTCTGTTCCTTACCCGTCCTTTCAGCCTGAATAACACAGATTGGGCGAATGTTGACGCCAGAATTGGCTTCATACTCCCTGGCTTTTTGTTCCAGCACATTTCTTTTATTCACACCTGCCAGCAAAGTATCTTTCCAGTCCGGGCTCACCTTGTTAACCACGTGAAGATCAAGCTTGATCATCTCCTCGCGATGAAGCTCCCTGCCGGATATATCAACCAGGATGTTGCTCTTTGGGGAAGGCGTGGCGGAGAGCTCTGCAATCATGCAGGGATTGAAGCCGCGCAGCGTATTTTGCGCGCCCTCGCTATATGCCTTATGGCCTTCATCCATGATGATAATTGGCGATAAAGTCCGAAGGGTGTTTCCCAGTGAGGTCTTGATCTGTTTTCCCCAAAACCCCTTTTCCTGGTGATAAGTATCCAGATTAGGAATATTTTGAAGAACCTTTTCCTGATTCTTCACATCATCCTCGGCCGGGAAGAAGTCCTGAAAACCGCCGCTATCCTTAAAAACCTTCAACGTCTCTTTAGTCAGGCGATTAGCAGAAGGCAGCATGAGCATTAAAACGACAAGATTTTCCTGTACGTCTAATGGTGAAAAGCGGTCTGTTTTTTCGAGGATAACCGTGCGGCCCCCGCTGGCCAGATCAAGATGCTGACGATAGGGATGATTACGGTCTTTCAAGTTTTGGATTGTCTGACGGTATATCTGTGTTGTAGGCACTATCCATAGGACAAGCCCTGTCCTTTTCTTGCGGTAGATCATGTTGACCAGGTCAATCATTTTGACCGCAAGAAGGGTCTTGCCACCGCCGGTGGGTATTTTGAGGCAAAAATTCGGCAACGGCTCGCCGATACCGTTTTTACGGGGCATGTAGTTCCGCCCTATCCCCGCTTTCTCCCATGCCTTGGCCGGAAAGACGATTTCAGCCTCCGGGATTTGTTCAGCCTTTTTTCGCCAATCGGCTAAAAGCTCGAAATAGGACTTTACCTCTGATAATGCCCGTAGTTGGTATTCTTTAAGCTCCATATCTCACCGCGCAAGCTCATAAATTTCAAAAGGAAGCTGCGCGAAATCAATCCGCAGTTCGTCTAAGTGCGCCTGGTCCAGGTATTTTGTCGGCGCAAAGACCAGCCGTCTCTTTTCCCCGTGCTTTCTAAGGGACTTTGCTCGCTCCAGCGTCAAGGCGATGTTTTTAAGCTTTTCGATATCCGGCTCGTAGAAAAGATAGACTTCATAATTCCTGCTCTCGCCGACAAAGTTCTTCCTTTCATTCATAGCCTTCGGATCAAATTCCTCGCCTGTCGCCGTGTAAAATATATACCGGGCCAGTTCTTCGTATGTGGGCAACCCATCTCCCGAAAGGATGCTCTCAAGTTCTATGGCTTTCCCCAGTTCAAAATAGCTGAACGTCCCGCCAAGCCCCTTTTGAAGATTCTCATCCTTCGCCTTTGGCACGCCCTTTATAACTCGTCGGACACGCTCCGCCGTGATTTTATCAGCATAATCTTCGCATTCAACGAGGATGAATTTGCGGTTTCCGCCGTCTTCCTTGTTGAGGGCAAGGACGGCGTGGGCGGTTGTGCCTGAGCCGGAAAATGAATCGAGGATAATGGAGTTTTTATCCGCTGAAACTTGAATTATTCTTTTCAACAAGTTAATAGGCTTAGGCGTTTCAAAAGGCAAGTCTGAATCAGGAAATATCTTCTTTAGTTCTTGTTTAGCTTGTTGGTTATGTCCAACTTCTGTATAAAACCATATTGTTACTGGGACAAATCCTTCCTGTACCTCACTTCTAAAACGCTTAAGTCGTGGGACATTATTTCCTGTTTCCCCAAACCAAATTCGGTTGTCGCTTTTTAATTTTTCAAAACGCTCTTTTGAAACACCCCAGCTTCTACCTTTAGTTGGATTTATAACCTTACCAGAAGGAGTTACGATCGGATAAATGTCTTTTGGGGTAACTCTTTTTGCCGTTAAATCACTCGAAGTCCAATCACCACGAGGGTCATTATCGGGGTTAGAGTAACGTTCTTCCATACCTTCAGTTCTTGGTAATAAATTTCTAAGCCAACCGTTTGTTTCACTGCCAATAGTTTTGTGTTTAGCATAAACAACTATAAAATCATGCATATCAGAGAAATATTTGGAATCACTCTGTGGTGAAAATTTTTTTTGCCATATTACATCTGCAACAAAGTTTTCCTCCCCAAACACATCATCCATCAGCATCCTTAAATGATGAACCTCGTTATCGTCTATAGAGATAAAAATAACCCCATCCTCTCGCAGCAGCTCCCGCAAAAGCTTCAATCTTGGCATCATCATGCAGAGCCATTTATCGTGACGGGTGAGGTCTTCGCGGTCAACCACCTTGCCAAGCCACTCCTGCATCATGGGGGAATTGACATTATCGTTGTACGCCCATTTTTCATTGCCGGTGTTGTAAGGCGGATCAATATAGATACACTTGATTTTTCCGGCGTAGAGCGGAAGCAGCGCCTTAAGTGCCTTCAAGTTATCCCCATGGATGATGAGATTGTCATGCAGGCTGACCTTATCCGTCAGGCTCTTGTCCTTTTTGGGAATCAGCTCGTGGTATTTGACGAGCAGATGATGGTTTTGGACGAACGACTTGCCTTTAAACTGAATTTGCGCCATAGCCTATCTCCGTTTGTGAGACTTATTCCTTTTTACAAAGAATCGAAACCCCTCGCTTTAAAACACCCCCAATCATCCTATTCATGAAAATATCCTCTTTTTTTCCTTGCTCTTTTCCTTGCGATATTTATCAGCAGCGCTTTTATAGGTACCAGTAATTCTATCAAATTCTGCTATTTCCTCTTGGAGCAAATCAATATTTAATGGGGTTTCATGGGACGCTGGTGAATGAGAATGACCCTTTTCATATCTGGATAGAAACGAGTAATGTTCCTCAATTTCCTTAACCAATTTTTCATCGAAATATATATGTGATAAGGCAGTCGCCTTTATCTGCTCTCGCCAACGACCGACTACATCATTAAATATATGCCGCTGGATAAAATCTTCATACGCAGCGCGTAACGCCCCCATTCCTAACTCCAGTTTCTCCATTTGTGTGGCTTCTGTTAACCTTTTCGCTTCTTCTAAATAATTTCTTGCCTGACTTGCCGATGCTTTTTCATAATGCTCATACGGAAAAACAGTACGGTTTACATACCCCGGAATCTTTTTGCTTGGATCTATGGAAATGGTAGCCGCCGAAAAATCCACCTTTTTGGAAACAGCTGCCTCGGCAAGGTGATGTGTAAATAAAATATCATGGGTAAATATTATGACCTGTCTTGTATTTGCTTCTTCAGCAAGCCGTTTTGCTATTTTTTCTTTTCGAATATGGTCAAATGAGTTAACCGGATCATCAAAGATAATGCACAATGGCTGCTCATTAAGTCCAATTTCCGTCAAAAAGTCGGCTAATGCCACCGCCGTCTGTTCACCTTCACTTAACACCTTTGAAGGATCGGGGATTAACCTGTCAACTAATCCAACAGCAAGTTTTCGATGAGTAACCCCTTCCGTTCCAGCAATTTTAACATCTAATGGAAGGTGGACATTCAGGCTTTCACATTCCTTACGAAACTGCTCAATAAAACCCTTGCCTACAAGCTCTTTCATTAAATCCCTTTGCTTCTCCGTGATGTGCCGTGTATTCAATGAGTGTTCCGTAAATTGTGCCTTGCGGATCCACTGCATGTTTTCAATGGCTTGCTTCACCTTCAGAAAAATGGCACTTAAATGCTTTCTATCTTTTAGATATTGTAATTCATCAGAAAGTTTCTTTTTACGTTCGGATATATCCCTTTCCTTAAGACCTGCAATCTCTTCCGCAAGTTTCTTCTGGAGCTCTTGACATCCCGACACAGGACTTTTACCAGCAGCAGGAATCTCACTCCATTTTTCTTGATCTATTATTTTTAAGAGCTTTTCACGGCGTGCCGAACTATCATCTAAGTGGATTCTAACATTGTTTGCTAAATTGGAATCATAGTCTTCCAAAGTGCGACGTAATGCCGATTCCTCACCGAAGAATAGAGTGTCAGTATCTTTTAACTTTTTACGAAGAGAATCCAATCTCTGCTTGGCGGCTTGGAGATTTTTCTCGGCATCGCTGCGTACAAAAGCAAAAAACCTTGACAAACGATCTCTTGCCTCTTCAGATAACAGTTGTTGACACAGAAGGCAACGTACATCTGCTGAGTCGGCTGGAAAACCTAAACCGGGATAAGCTTCATCATTATATGCTATTGCAGTTTCAATTAGGGCACGCCATGCTTGAGTGCCTATGGGTTGGACGGGTTCCTTTCCAAACTGAGCCGCCGATGCTGCATCCGCAATCTCTCTCAATTTTCCAACCTCGATAATTGAAGATCCCAACTGTTTAGCTATTTCTATTCCCAAATCCCTATCAATATCACCGATTTTTTTCGCTAATTTTGCTATATCCTCAACATAACCTTCCTTTTGTTTGATCAATTCGGTAGGATCTTTTTTGAGCAATTCCTCCATCTGATGTGAAATTTCTTTAACTTTTTTTTCTTCTGCATCACCGAATTCTTTGATCTTTGCCAACTCCTCTACATTCGTATCAGCATTCAGGTTGTTCAGTATTTGTGCTATTCGAGACGAGCTACCCTCAATTTTAAAGGTATCTATGTCTGGGGTTCGCTTTTTTACTTCTTCCCTCAATAAGTCGCGTATCCTTGAAGTGATTTTGACTAATCCTGGAAAAACGTCAAACCCGTATGGGCTTACATTAAAATCCTTTTTCGCATCGGTATAAATACGAATACAGGAGCTATCGAACACAGCAAAATTATCCCTTAATTGAGGACAAATTTCTCCTTCCAAGAAATCAACTGTAGAGGTATCGTCAAACACACATGTTGCAAAAGCCCGCTGTTGGATATCTGTATCTGAGTGAACATTTCCAAGAATCTTGGTATCCTCTGATCGTGTAAAACATGCCCCCTTTAGAATCCTGGCATAACCGGATTTTCCTGATGCGTTTGGCCCATAAATAACAGTTAGTTTTGGCCCAAATTTGAGTTTTTGCCCTTCCACAATTGCATTGACACCTTTGGCATTACAAATTTCCCGTAGAATTACAGGTTTTAGTTGCTTTACTACCTGTGGGACAAAAGATGATTCCAGTTCGTAGGTTTTCCTATCACCCAGTGATTGAGAGAGGCCCTTGTCAATCTTGAACTCCTCGTAGATTGCTTTAATGTTATCCTCATCTATGCTACTTTCCCGAAGTAGCTTCAACAGGGCAAAGCGTTGCCAGTTTTCGAGCTGTTTACTCCACGCTTGTAGTTCTTGGAAAATATTAAAGTAACTTTTGTGGTTCATAACACCGACCGGTACGTTATGCAATACGTGCACAACCCTGAATATTACCTTGCCTTTTCCCCCACACTTATTCTGATGAAGCTATTGCCTTCCCGCTAATTAGTTGACCATGCCGATGGGCGAATTGTTTTTCCGGTTCCCGCACTTAAATCGTTCCAGCTTCTGTTTCTCTAAGGGGTAATGCAGTTACTTCCAGACCGGAGACCCTGTCAAATACCCTGTCATTGGTCAACAACTTTGCGTTTATAGCGATCGCGGTAGCAGCTATGATTGCATTTCCTCACGCATCCTGATATGGTCGAGTTAAGGGATCGCCCTGCCAAGCACCAGCCGTTTTTTCAAAAAAACCTGGAAGCCAGCCTCGTGCTTCCGGCGTGTCTGCCGCCGGTTCGGATTTCAAGCGCGGCTGAACCACCACGACAACATCCACTTCCTGATCTGTTATGTCAACGGGCATTTGTATCCTCAAAATACCGTCTTTACCCACATGGGAGGTCAACTCTATACTTTTCATATCCACTCCTCACGCATCCTGCGCTGGAAGCTTACCGGATCTTCGCTAAGCCGAATAACA
>JBAZOX010000106.1:0-8301 GCA_041648535.1 Desulfobacteria bacterium
CAAAAAAACCTGGAAGCCAGCCTCGTGCTTCCGGCGTGTCTGCCGCCGGTTCGGATTTCAAGCGCGGCTGAACCACCACGACAACATCCACTTCCTGATCTGTTATGTCAACGGGCATTTGTATCCTCAAAATACCGTCTTTACCCACATGGGAGGTCAACTCTATACTTTTCATGTCCACTCCTCACGCATCCTGCGCTGGAAGCTTACCGGATCTTCGCTAAGCCGAATAACACCGGCATGCTTGTTGATGCTCATTGTCTTCCGTTTTTCATCGTGCCTGTAATCCCGCACCTTTGAGTTTTTCTTTGCCATTTTCATTCCTCTGGGTTAAGATGACTTTAAAGTTCATAAGCGTTATTGTGTTTACAAAATGATAACAGCGCTAACGATAGCATCGTTGGCTTGACGCCCTTGCTTAATTGCAGGGCGTTTCTTTTTTAAAAGGTAAAACCGGCCTGTTCCGGCATTTCACAGTAAACTCTTCCATTGAGTAGCCTACCAGCCTTTTTCTTGTTAACCCCGCCCCACTGCTTAAAAAAGAACGGAACGTTTGCCTTGCGGCATTGCTCATGAATATCAAGCACCCATTTCTTGTCCATTGGCCGTGCCCCCGGGCCGCTTTCACCGCCAACGATAACCCAATCGATGCGGGACAAATCGATATCAGGCAAGGGGCCCAATAGCGGTTCCAAAGATAAAAATCGTACAGCCGCGGAGATATGACGAAGATAGTCGATCCGTTTTAAGCAGGAAACGTCTTCCACAGTTACACCCATCCAAACGTTTCCAGGCCAGTTCAATAAAGACGCAAGTTCTAAAAGTCGTTCAGCCCGCTTGGTCAAAACTTGAAATATATGCCAGTGCGCTCGCTCCATGACATCAAACACTTGACAAATAAAGGATTCCGGAATGTCCTTATGGAAGAGATCGCTCATTGAATTAACAAATATACTCTGCGGTTTTTTCCACGACAGGGGCAGGTCAAGGACATGCGGGTGCAGAGTAACCTTAAAGCCGTCAACGTAATTCTTTTGACCCATCGCCTTTAAACGCCGGGCCATACGCTCGGCATAGCAATGAGCGCACCCATCGCTGATTTTTGTGCAGCCTGTGACAGGATTCCACGTCGATTCTGTCCACTCTATCGATGATTTAACGCCCATCTTCTTGCCCTCACAATTTGGGAAAAATAGCCATAACAGAATCAGCAAAAGTGCCCGTTCTGTGGCTACTGGCTGTGATCTTTCCTTCTTCTTCAAGTTCCCAAAGAACACTTTTATAGTTTTTCTTGACGTAAGGCGTATCAACGTTGTGTTGTTCGTAAATCTCACGCATAGTAAGAGTCTGTCCGGCAAACTCCTCAAGCAACATCTCTTTTAGATCGTGAAGGGGTCGTGATAACTGGAACAGAAGGCACTGTTTAGGCAAAAAGTCTGCCGGGTTATATTCAAAAGACGGAACCCCTTGTGTTTGACTCGAACTCTCCCGAGCCATGATATCCTTCATGATTTCATATCCACGGGAGTTCTTACTGATAAAAATTAAATGGTGGCTTGTTCGCCTGCCACGTGCATCCTTAAACGTAAACGGAAGGACATAACGGCTTCCATAAGATTTTATGGACTGGCACAATTCTTCAACAATCATTACTTCGCGTTTGGAAGGCGAAACTCCGTTAAGCCTTGGCCTCAATGCATCTGCTCGCTCCTCTCCGAATAAAGCATCCATATGTTCTTTAACCATCGGATTACTTAAGCCCATGTTGATGCGATTATAGTTGAAGAAGAAGATGCAGTCGCATCCCCAATCCTTCAAAACAGAATTAACAAGACGAAGCGACAAGCCCTTGTATCCCCAAGGGTCAACGAAAAATAGAGTCGGAACGAGGTTCATTTCCTCAAACATCTTGACAATTTCTTCTCCGACTTCCTCATTCTTCACTTGAGGTTTGTATTTTAGTGTTTCGACTCCAGGAAGTTCTTTAATTGCTTTCTCAAGAGATCGAGAATTCTCTTCATCTTTGTCATTAAACAGGGTTACAAGGCGATCACGAATATCTGGTTTTTCGATGGCATTTTTAAGGATTTTAATCGGCGTGGACTGTGCGCCATCAGCATAACGCCCAAGTCCAGCGAACAAATCAATATAGGCAATCTTTCCGGGAGAACGCCCAGGATAACGTTTCTGCGTGGACAAAATAACACTAGCCCAAGCATCGAAGTATTTAGAGACAATGGTTGCCTTGACAAACGATTGTTCACTTTGCTCATCGAAAAAACTGTTTCTTGACATATTTTGTCTCTGTTTATTATAGTGTTCTCTCGGCTCCTATTATAGAAACGCCGAACACAGAGCTGATGCCATTTCAACCGGTACGTTCATGTAGAACATGCACAAAACTGAATATATGATTTGCCTTTTCCCCCACACTTATTCTGATGAAGCAATTGCCTTCCCGTTAATCACAGCTCCCAAGTCATTTTATTGGATACTTCATTCCTAAAAAGTGCCTGGCATGATTTTTAATATCAAGCTATACAAGCTTTTTAAATGTCATTTTTCTCACGTGTCTTATATTCCGCTGCCTGTTCTCGAACTTCGATTTGTTCGGCAGGAATCTTGACGACCTTCCCATTTTGCCAGATTACAATGGGATCTCCCGTGCGTTTGTGATCGGCAATAGCATGGGCCACAGCTTTTTTTAGCGCCTCTTCGGCACGAAACGCCATCGCCTTACCGGACATATTCTTGCCTGATTTCCCTTCTTTCATGGCCTCACCATATTTGCAGATAATTTTAAAAATAAAGCAGGGTCAATAATTTCCAGGTCTCCAGCTTCTTCATAAGCGATCATTCCAGGATCATCCTTTGAATTATCAAAAATTACCCAGAAATCCAAAATGCTGGTTATATTATCCAAAAAGGTCTGAATGTGTCCCGGTTCGTGTTAAATAAACGGCTTTGCTATCTGCCTTCCAGATTAGCAACCAATCTGGTTCAATATGACATTCCATATAACCTGAGTATTTGCCTTTCAAGGGATGAGATTTGTATTTTTTTCGAACATTTCTTCAACGGTATCAGCTGACTCAAGATTACGATTATTTTCAATGTCATCCATAGCATGTAGCGTTTCCTTGTTAGGCAGCCGCAAATCAAACGGAATACCCCTGTAATTGATAACCTGTTTCAAAAAAAGATTAACAGCCGAAGAGATATTTAATCCGAGACCATTAAGAATAACCCCTGCATCCTTTTTAATATCTTCGGTCGTTCTAACATTTATATTTGTGTTTTTAGCCATAATTTAAACCCCTGTCCTATAAATATTATAAAAGCTGACTCTATATTCGTTATACAACGTATCACAAAATAAAGGCATTGTCAACACAAAAATTAATCATCAACCGGGACATTCGTGCAATACGTGCACAAGATTGAATATTGCCTTGCCTTTTTCTCCCCTACGCAATTTCAAAAAGCTGGTTGATCGAGATAAAGCGCACCGGGAGTTTCCCATAACGCCGCTGATAAGAGGATTTAATATTGGGACTCAGCACGTAATTTTCCCCTTCAGGATATAGAGAGCGAAAGAAAGTGAGATTAGCAGGATCAAAGTGATCGGGGTTGATTTTGCATTCAATAGCCTTTGCTTGTTGCCCTCGACCTTTCATTACAAAATCTACCTCTCGTCCGGACTTATCCCTCCAGTAAAGCAAGTTGCGATCATCAACGGCTGTGCGCAGGGTATCAAGCACCAGATGTTCCCACAAAAGACCTCGGTCATCCTCCCGAATACTGTCCCAACCCTTGACAAACGTGACAAAACCGGTATCAAAAGCATAGCATTTGGGTCTGCGCGTAATTTCGCGCCGGCCCCCTCCCTGAAATGGAGGGACTAAAAATACCGCATGGGCAATACTCATGGCTTCCACATGCGCTTTTACAGTATGTCTGCTTAAATCACTTAACCGAGCCAGATTGGTATAATCTATGAGACTTCCACTTTGCCGTAACAACAAATGCAATAACCTCATGAAACCAGTACGGTTACGGATATTGAAAAGCTCCTGAATATCCCGGGCATAAAAGCTGTCCATCCATTCCGAAAAAAAGGCTACACTCTTCGCTTCCGACAGCAAGGGTTCCGGCAGCCCTCCATGGAGCAATCGACGGTCCAGTTCTTTTATGTTAAAGTTGTCTACACATTCACTCCAGAGCACCGGCGGCAAATAGATCATGTGCTTTCGTCCTGTCAGACTATCGCGAAATTTTTTAGTAGCCGCCAACGTGGAAGAGCCTGCTGCGAGCACTTTCAGATGAGGATACGCATCTGCCGCAATTTTCAATAAACGGCTCGGGTCATCTAAGCGGTGGATCTCGTCAAAGATAACGATGGTCCCTTTATCGAGGCTGTCATAGAAAGATTCGGGATCAACTAACCGGCGTACCACCGACGGCAGATCACAATTTTGATAGACTGCTTTGGGAAACATTTGGGCTAAGGTTGTTTTCCCTGCCCGGCGAACTCCCGAGAGCCATACAATCGGTCGCTTTTCCCAAGCCTCTTGAATCCGTTGTATCCAAAACGTACGCTCAATCATAGGAATCATATTTACCATTTAGTCGTCTAAATGTCAAGTATAAATACATTCAAAACCCTGTGATTCAGACATTAGACCATAGACTTCAGATATTAGACTGAGGGGAAGGAAATGGCCAAAGATTACACAAAGATAAAGGGTATCCGTTCACAGTTTACGGTTTGCAGTTAACAGTTGGCAAAAATGCTTCAAGCTTTATATAACAGCGGGCTTAAGCCTGCTGTTGTAATTAAACCGTGAACGGTTACAGAAAAATCTGGGGTCTAAAGTCTGAAGTCTAGTGTCTGAATTACAGTTAGACTGTATCATGTGTTGCATTGTAGAGTATTGTGTGGTATTCTCTTATTGTGATTTGGGGTCAGACCCGCCTGCCTGTGCAAGCACAGCAGACAGGTCGGCACGGCAGACAGGTGGGGTCAGCCCCCACGTATGTTTTGATCCCCCCCTTTTTATGAAAGGAGGCAAAAAATGAGTAAATTCGGAATGACCGTAACAGAGCACCTCTTGAGCCAGCAGAGGCTTCACCCTGATGCTACTGGAGCCTTCACAGTCCTTCTTTCAGAACTGATCGTGGCGGCAAAGATTATTTCAAAAGAGGCGAGAAAGTCGGGTTTGACGGATATTTTAGGATTTACCGGTGACATAAATGTTCAGGGTGAAGCGGTCCAAAAGCTGGATGAATTTGCTAATACCTCGATTATCAGACGAATGTCTCACCTGGGCCAGTTGTGTGCCATGGTATCAGAGGAGAGTGCTGACATTATTGAGATACCAACCAAGTATCAAAAGGGCAATTATGTCTTGATCTTCGATCCATTGGACGGCTCATCAAATATTGATGCCAATGTAAACATAGGCACTATATTTTCCATTTACAAGAAGGTTACCCCTGGTGGGCAGGTTGCAAGCGTCGATGTACTTCAACCCGGATACAGGCAGGTGGCGGCAGGTTATTTTCTCTATGGTACGAGTACTATGATGGTATATACAACAGGAGATGGCCTCCATGGGTTTACCCTATATCCTTCTGTGGGGGAGTTCTTGCTTTCCCACGAAAATATCAGGATACCTGAAAAGGGAAGCATATTTAGTGTAAACATGGGTTATTCCAACTATTGGGACGAAAATGTTAAGGCGGTTGTAGATCATTTTACAAAGGCCGATCCGGAAAAAGGATTGCCCTACTCCTTGCGGTATATCGGGTCCCTTGTGGCGGATTTTCATCGTACCTTGCTTTACGGCGGTATTTTCATGTATCCCCCTGACAGAAAGGACCCCAAGAAGCCTCATGGCAAACTGAGACTGACGTGTGAGTGTGCACCACTGGCTATGTTGGTAAAGCAGGCAGGTGGTATGGCCACAGATGGCGAAAGAGACATATTGGAGATCGAACCAGGAGAAATACATCAGAGAGTCCCCCTGTATATCGGTTCCGCAAAGGACGTGAAAACGGTGATGGAAATATTGAAGACAGAGAGGAAGTAGGCAGTAAATAATGGAAGGGGAACTCCGCACAGTAATAGAGATGAGTAATGCCGGTATAGTGATCCTGGATGGGGATTATAATATCAGGTTTGCAAATAAGAGCACCTCAGAGTTGACTGGCTATCAGGTCGAAGAGTTCCTGGGAATGAACTTCATGGATATATTCAGCGCTGAGAATAAAAAGGTCATCAAGGATATGTTAGCGGAACATAGGATGGGAGAGAACGTACGTTCATGTTCTGAGTTGGAGATTCTAACAGCCCAAGGCAATAGGAAGGAAACAGAAATTTGTATTACAACTACCGGGGATAGCAATGGAATCAGGAAGATATACGCCTATCTTCGAGATATTTCTGAACGGAAGATGTCTGAAGAGAGATTAAAGATGACCGAAGAGAAATACAGTCTCTTGTTCGAAAGGGTTCAACAGGGTTTGTTCATAAGCAGCAGGGAAGGTAAGTTTATCGACTGCAATCAGGCGATGCTGGATATGTTAGGCTACGAAGACAAAGAGGAGTTTTTATCCCTTGATATTGCAAGGGATGTGTATGTAAACCCGGAGGATAGAAGGATTTTCCAGGATTTGGTAGAGAGGGATGGTTTTGTCAAGGAGTACGAGGTTGAGTTAAAGAGAAAAGATGGTAAGAAAGTTACTATCTTGCTGACGGGCAATATAAAAAGAAATGGAGACGGAAAGATAGCTGGGTATGAGGGGATAAACACCGATATTACGGAGAGAAAAAACATAGAGCATGAACTGAGAAAAGCCAATGATTTTTTTAGGAACCTTATCGATAGCTCGGTAGACGGGATAATTGCCGCTGATATAAAGGGGAATGTAGTAATCTTTAATAAAGGAACTGAGAAACTACTGGGATATAAGGCGGGAGAGGTGATTGGAAAGCTGCACATAACAGGTCTATATCCCCCCGGTGTTGCCAAAGATATTATGAGAAAGTTAAGAAGCCAGGAATTCGGAGGTGTGGGGAGGTTAGAGACAACTCAGAGCACTCTGGTTGACAAAGATGGAGAACATATCCCCATAAACATCTCAGCTGCCATAGTCTATGAGGATGGAAGGGAAATAGCGACTGTGGGCATATTCACCGACCTGAGAGAAAAATTGAGGATGGAAAGAGAACTGCAGGATGCCCAATTACAGCTCCTTCAGTCGGAGAAGATGTCTTCCCTGGGGAAACTGGCTGCCGGTGTTGCCCATGAAATAAACAACCCTCTGGGTGGGATTCTGATATATTCCAACCTCCTTATAGAAGAGATGGAAGATAGTGATCCGAAGAGGGAAGACTTAAAGAGAATAGCCGATGAGGCCACTCGGTGCAAAGAGATAGTAAAGAGCCTTCTTGAATTTGCCCGTCAAACCGGACCAAAGATGGAACCCATTGACATTAACCGGTCAATCAACGAAGGTCTCTTCTTCCTGGAAAACCAGGCCGCATTTCTTAATATCGAAATAATAAAAAAGCTGGACCCCACACTCCCTCTAATAGATGGGAATTCCAGCCAATTAAAACAGGTTTTTATGAATATTATAGTCAATGCTGCTGAGGCTATGGAAGGCAGGGGGGCATTAACCGTAACAACCGCTCTGCGGCCCGAAAACAATTCGGTTTTAATTGAATTTTCAGATACCGGGAAAGGGATACCTCCCGAATATATCTCCAAGATATTTGATCCGTTCTTTACCACAAAAGAGGTTGGAAAGGGAACCGGGCTTGGACTTAGTTTGTCTTACGGGGTTATAGAACAACACAAGGGGAAAATAGATGTAAAGAGTGAGGTTGGGAGAGGAACCTGTTTTGTAATTGAATTGCCCGCGAAGTATGAAAATTCAGCCAACTAAAAACCTTGACAAAATACTACCTGTATGTTAATCAGTAAAATGAATAATCATTCAGTGAAAAGGCCATCGAACTAAACATAAGAAAGCCCATAGACTTCATCCCAAAACATGCCTGAATTAAAGGCTCAGATTCGCAGGCAAAAGGTGTTCTACTGCCGCGTAAAATCATTTGGTTCAGAAAGAGTTGGAATTAGCAGTGCATAATGCCTTAGAAAGGTAAATAAGGAGGAATAATGCATTTTCAAGAACTCTTGGATTCTAAAAAATTCTTGGTAATATCAGAGTTACAGCCGCCAAAAGGTACTGATTTGACTGAATTTTATGATTATGCTGAGAAGATGAGGGGAA
>JBAZOX010000107.1:0-8297 GCA_041648535.1 Desulfobacteria bacterium
CTGAAAAAATTGAAAAAATAGAAAATACCTGCCGGTCCCTTTATGAAAAATATCTTCCGAGACCATTCTATTCTGCCCTGTTGGATGGATGCATTGAAAAGGGAAAAGATAGCAGGCAATGGGCCTATCCATCCATGATTCATGACTTTAATGTTATGATAGGTCCAACGAATGTTGCCGATTCCATTGCTGCCATTAAGAAGGTTGTTTTCGAAGATAAAAAAATATCTATGGACGAACTTATCAAGGCTATGGATAACAACTGGGAGGGATTTGAAGACATACGGCAGATGATGATACAGGCACCAAAATACGGCAATGATGATGATTTTGCCGATCAGATTGCCGTAGAAGTTCATCACAGGACCTCAGAGGTGATGGCTGAATTTACGGATAGGTTTGGAAATCCCATGAGAGGCGACGGAAGCGGGGTGTCCGCTACCTATGGGTTAGCTCACGATACTCCTGCAACACCTGATGGAAGAAAAAACAGTGAGCCTTTTGCCGATGCCACCCTGTCACCAATCCAGGGAGGAGATCACAACGGTCCTACAGCTGTGCTAAAATCAGCCAGCAAGATAAGCACAGAGAAAACATATAATCATCTCCTGAACCAGAAGTTTTTGCCTTCAACTTTAGAAGGAGATATGAAGCAGACTTTCATCAGTTATTTGAGGTCATGGGGTGATTTAGGGATAAGCCACATACAATTTAATGTTGTAGACAGGGAAACGCTTTTAGCAGCTCAAAGTGCTCCAGAGAAATACCAGGATCTTATAGTCAGGGTGGCGGGTTATAGCGCTTATTTTGTGGATTTAAGCAAGGGATTACAGGATTCAATTATCAAAAGAACTGAACAGAGTTTCGTATGATTTTTGATTTCGATGTTCCGAATATCAACTTGATACGGAGGTACAAAGATGGAAGGATGGACTGAAGAGGAAATTAGGAACAAGGATCTAATGGCACCATGCGGATTATACTGCGGTACATGCGGGGTTTACATTGCAACGAGGGACGGTAATGAAAAATTCAGGGCGGCTATGGCGAATCTCTATGGGACAAAACCCGAAGAGGCAGAATGTTTAGGGTGTATGCAGCCTGATCCACCAAAAAAGCTCTATGGTATGTGCAATGCATGTGAAGTAAGGGATTGCGTAAAATCAAAGGGATACTACTCCTGCCACCAATGCGAGGAATGGCCGTGCAGCATGATTGAGAATATCCCTGTTGCCACTGGTGAAAGAGTAATTAAAAGAACGATTCCCCTATGGCGGGCCAAAGTGGCTGAGCATGGTGATGAGGAAGGCAGTGTGGAATGGGTCCGATCAGAATGTGAACGATATCACTGCTCTTCATGTGGGAAACCGCTTTTCAGGGGTGCACAACGTTGCAGAGCCTGCAAAAAACCAGTAGCCGATGAACTGGATGGATCCATTCAATCTGACTTTGATACAAAAGAATTGCACCAATGGCTCGGCAAATAATTTTAAAAATTAAGACCGAAAAAGCTACGATCAACGCATGTAATCTTAACTTTTTAAAGAGTGCGTATAGTGGCAAGCTATTTACAGTTTTTGACTATGAATTCTGACCACAATGTATTGTGGTCTCCACTTTGAATAAATATGGCAATTCCTTCTTTTCTGTTTTGCAAAAATTAATTGATGATGATTACTAGGTGATTTGCAGCATATTTTATGATTTGTACCCCTCTCATTTGAGGAAAGGGATATGGATTCAAGGTTAAAATTAAGCCCTTACTAGAATAGATTAGTTTCTCCTAGTAGGGGTTTTTGTTCTTAAGAACAATTGGATGACGCTCAATAAGTTTCTCAAAGTGTGTTTAAATAACAAGAAAAATAGCTTAAGAAATGGGGAAGGGTGATTATGGAAGATTTGAGTCAAATTGTAAAGGATATGGCCAAGAGCTACGGGGGTGAGCGACGTTGGTATCGTAACCAAAGCAACGCTAGAAGGAGGTCCTCCATCAACGGACTTATCTTATGTGTTGCCAAATGCAAAATCAGCGATATGTTTCTCTCTCCCGCTGGATGAAAAGGCAATCGAATCCTTTCTTAAAAAAGAGGACCGTTGCTCCCATGAAATAGATCAGATCCATACAAATGCCTTGGCAAGCGGAATCTCTTTGGAAATAGCCATGTTCTTGGAGCAAAAGGGTTATCCGTCGGTTGCCCAGGCAGCGAATATTGTGTATAGAAGAGATACTGAAAAAGGACCCTTAGGTATGAAACCACCCATTTCCCATAGATATATGGCTGTGCGTTCAGGAATCGGGCATTTCGGATATTCTGGAAATGTCATCACAAAGAATGAAGGTGCCTCAATTGTCCTGGGGACACTTGTAACAGAAGCTGATCTCATTTCAACAGATCCTCTTCCAGAGGAAGAGAATTACTGCGACAAATGTCGTTTATGCAATGCTGCATGTGCTTCCGGGTTGATGTCTCAGGATGAGGAAGTTACTGTCACAATGGGAGGGTTCAAATTTTCCTATTCCAAACGTCGCGACTATAATCGATGCGGCTATGTCTGTGGAGGCTTTACAGGGCTTCATCAATCCGGCAAGTGGTCTACGTGGTCACCAGGCAGATTTGCGATCCCAGAAAACGATGGCGAATTCCAACCCGCTATGCGTAAAACCGCCAGAGCATACCGAATGAGGATGGCTCATGGGAAAGGATTCTTTTCTTTTTTAATGCCCGGATACAGGGTAGAGTTTACTTGTGGTCATTGTATGCTCGTGTGCCATCCGGACAAAGAGGTAAGAAAGAAACGATATGAGATGCTAATAGAAAGCGGTGTAATAGTGGAAAATCCTGCTGATGGTTCCTGTGAGGCTGTCTCCCCAGAGGAGGCAGCCAGGCGAATTGCTGCAATGAATCCTGAAGTAAGAGCGATGTATGAGGAAGTATAGAAAAACAACGATAGTACTCGTGAAAGACAAAGGGTCTGCGAAGTTCACAAATATAAAGAAAGGGATAATCTATGGAATTTAACTATGAAGGACTGAAACCATCGAGTTCCAAGCCGCTAATAGGTATGCTCTGTTCTTATTCCCCTGAAGAGATTTTGTATGCTGCTGGCCTCCAACCGGTAAGGATTTATGGAAGTGGAAAGACAATCAAACGGGGCGATGCTTACCTTTACAGTACCCTCTGCCCATATGTGCGAAGCATCTTCGATTTGGCTTTTGAGGGGCATTTAAATGATTTCAAGAACATGGTCTTTGTTAACTCTTGTGATGCTATGCGGAGATTATATGATGTATGGCGGCATTACATTAAGAATGACTTTATCCATATCCTGGATCTGCCTCGTGCTACGAGCGAAGATAAGCTTGACTACTATGTTCAGCAATTAAGGGATCTTATCAGGCGATTAGAAGAAGAGTTTCGAGTTGATATTAATCCTGATTCCCTAAGAGAGGCTATCCGGTTAGTGAATCATACACGCCAACTCTTCCATGACTTATTTCAACTGAGAAAAAAAGATGACTCAAACCTTTGGGGCAGTCAAATTTTTCCTATCATGTTAGCCAGTATGAGCACTCCCAAGGAGAGTTTTAACCAAATGCTAGAGCAGTACATAGAAGAGGTTTCAAGAATGGAGTCTCACCCTTCGGAAACGCCTCGTCCTCGCCTCCTCGTCTCCGGGAGTATTGTAGAGCAGACCGAGTTTATTAAGCTTTTAGAAGACAGTGGAGCAAGAGTAGTAGCAGAAGATCTATGCACCGGCATAAGAAGCCTGGAAGGAATGGTACAAGAAGAAGGCGACCCCGTTGAGGCTATTGCTCGCAGATACCTGAATCGACCTCCTTGTTCCAGAATGAAGGGGGTAGAGAGGAGATACCAGTTTATCAAACAGATAATTGAGGAATACGGTATTCATGGGGTCGTCTATCATACTATTAAATTTTGTGACCCGGAGTTAATGACGTACCCCCTGCTCAGAAAAGAATTAGAGAGGGAAAACATTCCTGTTTTGCATTTAGAGGGAGACTGTACAATGGGTAGCTACGGACAGATGAAGACCAGAGTGGGGGCTTTTATTGAGATGTTGGAATATTAAGAGGAGGAAGGCTATGGACATAAAAGAGATGTACCTTGGATTCGAAGAGATGATGGAAACAAAGGCTAAGGCCAAACCCTATGCCAAGAATCTTCTTCTTTGGGAAGCGGCTAAGATAGGGCGAAGACAAATGGAAGGTGAAGTACCACTTGTTTGGACCAGATGCACCTTTCCTGCCGAGATAATCTCTGCGTTTGGGGCTCTGCCCATCTACACTGAAATGGTGGGTACTGTTCTCTCCATTATGGGACATACCGAGAATATCCTAAAAAGAACCGAGGAACAATTTTTCAGTTCTGATAGTTGTTCTATTCAAAGAGCACCCCTGGGGGCGGCTCTGGAGGGTGGGTTTCCTGCACCTCAACTCTTAATAGGCTCTACGGATTACTGTGAGAATGGGATGAGATTCTTTGAACACTTAAGTCAATACTTTGGACGAGAGTACGTATTGGTGGAAATCCCCTTCGAGTACAGTGAAGATTCAGTAAGCTATGTGGAGAGACAACTCAAAGAGATAGTGAATAAATTGAGTCAGGTTACTTCTACGCCCTTCGACATCGACAGGTTGCGAGAGCTGGTGAAATATAGAAATCAAACGATGAGATACCAGGTGAAGATTAATGAATTGCGCAAGAAGATTCCTACTCCCCTTCCGGGAAGGAGATGTGGAGATTTTCTGTTGATGGTTGATCAGCTAGCAGGAGGGAAGAGTATCCTGGAATTCACCAAGCGTTTCTACGAAGAGATCTTGACCCTGAGTAAAGAGGAGAATCTAAAGAAGGAGGAAAAGATCAGGTTGCTCTGGATATATGTTTTCCCATTCGGACTTTCTGAGATATTTCATGTATTAGAAAAAGAGTATTGTGCCCATATAGTGATGGAGGACCTTTCTCATATCTATTGGGACGAGATTGATGAGGTGGACCCCTTACGAGGCCTTGCCCGAAAGATGTGTCAAAGCTATACTGTGGGAGCTATAGAGAGCAGGACACATCAAGCTCGGAGTTTGGCTCAAGATTACCAGGTACAGGGTGCAATTCATTTTTCGCACTTTGGCTGTCGTTATACCCGTGGAGGAGTTCGTATCCTCAAAGATACCTTAGCCCAGGTCGGAGTCCCTCTCCTCAGTTTAGAAGGAGACTGCTTGAACCAGGAAAACAATTCCCCAGTGCAGATGCTAGCTCATGTGGAGGCGTTTATGGAAATATTATCCCAATAGTTATACCTGGCAGTAAGATTTCCTCGATGGGCAATGTTCGGGGTAATAAAAAGGAGAATGCTATGGCAATAGAGTTCAAAAAAATTGAGTATGATGCTTCGATTCTGAACCCCACGAATGAATTTAAGGAAGAGAAGCAACCTGTGGAAGTACGCTATGATCCGTTAACAGGCGTAAGGAGACTTTTCAATGTGGGTTTAATAGAAAAAACCAAGAACGTGAACCAGCCTACCGATGAAAACTTGATGAAAATGATAGTAGAAAAAACAAAGGGGGGTTGTTTCTTCTGTCCGGAAAGCATAGAAAAAGGAACGCCCAAATTCCCACCTGACATCTTGCCGGAGGGGAGGTTCAGGAAAGGAGATTCATGGATTTTCCCCAACCTTTTTCAGATTTATGAGGTCAGTGGTGTTGGTGTCATTGGCAAAGATCACTTTTTGAAACATGACCAATTCACCCCGGAAATATTCAAACACTTCTTCAGTATGATTATTGATTTCTTCCGAATAGTAAAGGGCAGAAGGCCAGAGTATCAATATGCTGCCTTTGGGATGAACTATCTTCCACCCGCGGGCTCATCTGTGTTGCACCCTCATAACATGATTTTCATGAGTAAGAGTCCATTCCCTTACCTGGATACTATGATGAAAGAAAGTGAAAATTACCTGAATAGAGAGTCTGAAAACTTTTGGCATAATCTGATAGAGACGGAAAAAAAGTTGGGAGAGCGTTACGTCGGTAAGACAGGAAGTGTAGAATGGATGGCTTCGTTTTCTCCCATCGCAGGAAACGAGTTTACAGGCATAGTGCCTGGGAAATCAAACCTCCTTGAATATGATGATAATGACATAGATGGGATTGCTCAAGGATTTTCCAGGATACTCTCCTTCTATAAAAAGGACCTCCAAAGGGATTCTTTTAACTATGTTGTATATTCAGGCCCTTTGGGAGAGAAAAGCGATAGTTTCTGCTCAAATGTAAGGATAACTACCAGGCCGAATTTTACAGGCACTTATGTTAACGATATCCCTCTGGCGCCTCTTTATTTGATGGACAATTTTTTTGATAACATGCCCGAATATCTGGCCGACAGGCTAAAGGAGTATTTTTAGGAAAGCATACTGTAAAGAAATTCCCTTGACTTTTCTAAGGGGGGGGGGAGAATAAAACTCTAGAAGATTAATAGAGAGGCTGAATAGTTACTCTCAATTTTTCATCAATCCTATCGATATGACTGTACAGGAGGGGAAGAAAGGATGATAACTGCAGGTATTGATCTTGGTTCCCTCAGCACCAAGGTGCTTATCTTAGAAGATGACAACATTTTGTCTACCAGTATACTTACAACAGAAGAAGAGGGGGCTTTAGTCGCCAAAAAAGCAATGGATGAGGCCATTAAAAAAGCAAACATATCTTTTGAGGAGTTGAAAAATATTGTTTCTACAGGTTATGGGAGAAAGTTTGTTCCTTTTGCAAAACAATCTAAATCAGAAATGCTATGCCATGCTAAAGGAAGCCACTGGTTATTCCCAAAAGCAAGGACAGTAATTGATGTTGGTGCTGAGAGCAGCAAGGTAATACGCATTAATGAAGAGGGAGTAGTAGAAGACTTTGCTGGAAATGATAAGTGTGCGGCTGGAACAGGCGTATTCTTAGATACTATGGCAAAAGCATTGGATGTCCCTCTCGAAGATATAGGACAACTTTCTTTAGAATACAAAGAAAAGGCCCATATCAGCAGTATGTGCGCAGTATTTGCAGAGTCTGAGGTGGTCTCTCATGTACACAAGGGAATACCGCGAAACGACATCCTGGCTGGCATTCACGAGTCTATAGCTGACAGAATATTCGGCATGGTAAATAGAATAGGTATGCAAAATGATGTTGTTATGACTGGTGGAGTAGCGAAGAACATAGGTATGGTCAGGGCGTTAGAGGAAAAATTGGGAGTAAAAATATATATACCGGAATATCCTCAAATGATTGGTGCATTGGGAGCTGCTCTTATTGCTCGAAATTCTAAATAGTTCACCCTGAAAAATTCCTTTTTTTGCAACCTGAGCAGATTTTTTGACCCATTCACGATTCACGATTTACGACTTCCGAACTTGTTGAGGCTTTTAAATCTATAATGTTCAAGGTATTTGGGGTCTGACCCCTCTTTAAGGAGGCAGAGAATGATAGTAGCTGGGGTAGATGTAGGTTCCTTAAGCGGTGAAACAGTCATATTAAGAGATGATGAGATACTATCATACAGTATTGTCAGAACAGGGGCAGATAGTGCATTGACTGCTAAAAAAGCAACAGATGAAGCGTTAAAGAATGCCAACATCTCTTTTGAAGATATCGAGTATACTATAGCAACGGGGTACGGGAGGGTTATTGTTCCTTTTGCAAATGAAAATATAACAGAGATTTCATGTCATGCTAAAGGGGCTAACTATCTATTCCCCACCGTAAGGACAATTCTCGATATGGGTGGCCAAGACTGTAAAGCCATAAGATGCAATGAGACAGGGAAGGTAACAAATTTTGCAATGAATGATAAATGTGCAGCAGGGACAGGGAGATTCTGTGAGGTAATGGCAGATGTACTGGGTATACCCCTTGAAGATATTGGTAAAACCTCCTTAGAGGCTAAAAAGGATGCTATGATAAGTTCTGCATGTGCTGTTTTTGCTAAGTCAGAGGCGGTTTCTCTGCTAAGAAGTGGGGTTCCAAAGAGTGAGATCCTCTCAGGGGTTCATGAGGCTATAGCAAGCAGGGTATTCGCTTTACTCCAAAGGGTGGGGATAGAAGGCGATTTTGTTATAAGCGGTGGAATTGGAAAGAACATAGGGGTGATTAAAAAGGTGACTGAAAAAGTTGGGTTAAAACCACTTATGTCTGAGGAACCCCAGATCGTCGGTGCTTTAGGTGCTGCTCTCTTTGCAAAAGAGAGATACAAAAAGGGGTAATCTCTTGCATAGGGGTGAAGCTAATAGGT
>JBAZOX010000108.1:0-8297 GCA_041648535.1 Desulfobacteria bacterium
AATGGTAACAGTATCTAGACGAGTTCGGGGAGTGTGATGTAGTTTAATTATTGTTATCCTATTGACGGGTAAGACATGAAAGGCTTGTGTAATGACAGAAGCCAATCAATCTGATTTCATTCAATCCAATGTCTGGGTGTTCTATCGAATCGCTAAAGAATCGTTTGAATCAATGAAAAATGATATATCTTCAGGGAGAAGGCCAAAGCCAAATGGAGAACCTGGTTGGATTATTACATACGATCCTGAGCAAAAGGGCTATAAAGCTGCTTTGGTAGTTATCGTTTTTAGTGGCATGTTTTTAGAAGCCCTTCTCCATTTACTCATCGTTAGTCGTAAGGGCATTGGAACTTTCAAGTCATATGACAGTAAAAAATACGAGGAAAAACTTCGCCTATTGGATTGTACGGATGAATCGATATTAAGCCTGTGTGAAAACTATAGGCAGGTGCGTCGTGAAATAGTTCATGAGAAAGCTCATTTGGACAAAACCACCATACGCTTTGCACAAAAAGAGGCTGAGTCTGCCATTACTATGATTACGAGAATAGCCGATTTTTTCAAACTGAAATTAGGATAACCATTGGGTGGAGAGTACCAGAAAAACTTCGAGGACATTACGGGCAGCCTTATTGTCTCCCACCTCTCACCCAAAACGTTAGGCCATAACTTGAATGATGATATCCAAAGACGGTCATTGGGGTCATGCCTTGGACTCAAGTAAACGTATTATTACAAGACTTAACAGTCTACCGATAGAGTATAGGGGATAAGGTATGTATCCAAAGGTTTTCTTCGAGAGGTTTTGGGAAGGAGAGCAAAGAAATGAACTTTTCGTGTGCATGCCTTTTCACGATTCATTTGATGGAAAATTTGATGTGATTATGGAGGCGGCACAAGCGGCTGGGCTTGAAAAGGCTATCCGAGTTAAAGAGGACTGGCAGGCAAATGTCATTACTGATAAAATCTTCGATGGCATCGCCAATTCAATGCTGTTATTGTTTGATCTATCCAATGATCCAAAACACAAACAGGTAAACGGCAATGTGCTTTACGAGCTCGGTATTGCAAATGCAATGCGTGAGCCACAGGATATGGTGCTGATACGACAAAAATCCCGAACGAAGGTTCCCTTTGATATTATTGGTCTTACTTACATAACGCATGTCGACCTGAGCACTGACAAGCTGAAGGAGATTATCAAAAACGCGTTGGAAAAACAAGAATGGCATAAGAGCAAGAGAGTTCAAGCTGCTTCTCAATCCCTTGATGAACTCGCCTTGCACCTTATGTACAACTCTGGTAGGAATCCTGATGGAGCTAATCATTTCGGATTGGAGGGGAAAGCGCCAGAGATTAAACTCTCCGTTTTGAGGCTGATAGATTTAGGTATCCTTAAGTTTGCATGGGGGTGTTATAAGGACGCCTTTGAAAGTGCTTACCATTGGACACGTTTTGGCTACGAGGTGATGAAACATCTTGGCATAAAAAGGCTAACTGATGATGAGTTTAAGGCCTCACCCCAATACAAAGAACACCTAGAACATGTTGAAAAATACAAGAACTTCAAAAAAACGGTTAAATAGAGAAACAGAAGGGTCAGCCCTTTACTTGGGGTCATTAGGGAACGTTGCTTCTATTTGTGATATTTATAGCCATAACGTTGAGCGTGTAGAAAAACCCTATATTCCTCCAATAATTACTTTATCAGACGGCCGATTTATGGTACTATCACTGCAATAGATTATTGTTCCTGCCAGGGCATTTGAGGAAACGCAGGAGCACGATTTATTACAACCGATGATTGAAGGAGTGTGACACATGGAATTAGGAATACCAAAGCCGTAACAGATCACTACCAGCCTATCGCTTGCAGCGTCGGCTGATTTTGGTCGCTGAGCCTGGAACGTAACAGGGACGGTTTTCAAATTATCATGCAATTATTAGCAATCCGCCTGAGGCGGACCAAAGGGGCATATAGATGGCATAAAGAGCGAAGGGAAATAAGAGATGTCAGGGGTTGCTAGGATAGTTTTCCCGTCAATGTTCTACCACATCATCCGCGGGATTGAAGGTCATCCAATCTTTAGGGACAGCCAGGACTACGACAGTTTTTTACTATTCTACGTTCTATGGGCAATTCTTGTGAGGTTTTTGTTGAGCCAGGCGTTGATGCTCTGTCCTGCCTCCTTTGCTGCCATGTAGACCTTCCGGTGGACTTCGGGAGAGACCCGAACCACGAATTTCCCGGAAAAGGGCTTGTCAGGCTCTTCGCTTCTGGCATCACAGAAGTCGAGGTAATCATCTACCGAAGCATAAAAGGCTTCTTTAAGGTCATCAGCAGACCTCCCCTGAAAGGTCACGACATCCCTGATCCCGATTACCTCGCCATGAAAAATCATGGCTTCGTCGTCAAACTCTACTTTTGCACTATATCCTTTATATGACATCATGGCTGATCCCTGCCTCCTCTAAAAAGCGGCGCATTGATTTCACAGCGCCCTTGTCGGTTTCTTTCTGCGGATGAGGTCTGTGAAACACAGCCCGTATCCCTTTCAATGCGATTCGTATCCGCGATCCCTGTCCTTCGCTTATCTCGGCTCCGAGCGAAAGCAACAACGCCTCAATGTCAGACCACATAATATTCGACAATATTGGCTCCTGGAATATGGTCTTTAGCGTTTTCCAGTGTTTGTTCACGCTACTATAGTATCATTCTATGATACTATAGTCAAGGAATTTTTCAGCAATTCTCTCTGACTCCCTGCTGTCTCTCTTTCAAACGCATAAAGGGGCTTTGCCTATTCCTGACGTAATAGGTGACGTAGTAGGGACGGTTCTCAGTTTTTACCGTGTTCTGTCCGGGAGGAATGGGCGAGATGAGACTTCTCAGGATGTCTTGACTATTTTTCATTATTATGAATAATTGTTATTATGGAGGGGAGAGAACCTTATCTTAAAATCTGGCAGGATCTTGCTATAGACAAAAGCATGATCTTCCTTACCGGACCGCGTCAGGCGGGCAAAACTACACTTGCGCAAATCATTTCCAGATCCTTTTCGAATAATCTATATTTCAACTGGGACATCGCTCACCACATGACCCGCCTTATCGAAAATCCCTCCTTTTTTGAGGCTGTCGAGCGCAAAGATTCATCAACTCCCCTTATCGTGTTTGATGAAATCCACAAATACAAAGACTGGAAAAACTACCTCAAAGGCGTTTACGACCAATTTCACGACAGATATCAATTTCTCGTCTCAGGGAGTGGCCGGCTGGATATCTATCAAAAAGGCGGCGACTCGTTAGCAGGGCGCTATTTTCTCTTTCATTTATGGCCGTTTACCATTGCCGAACTGGGGGATCGTAACGTAACGATTCATGAGTTTCTGAACAATTCGCTGCAAATCACTATGGAACGCAACGATGAACTCAAAGAAATATGGTCGAGGCTATCTAAGCTAAGCGGTTTCCCGGAACCGTATTTGGCAAACCGGATGACTACTTACCGCCGATGGTCAAACGCATATTCTCAGCAATTAATACGGGAGGACATTCGTGACCTGACCGGCATCAAATCTGTCGGAGATATCGAGACACTCTATCTTTTGTTGTCATCTAAGGTGGGCAGCCCTCTTTCTGCTACATCTCTTGCTCGTGACCTGCAAGTATCCTATAATTCGGTTCGAAGCTGGTTATCGGTTTTTGAAAGATTTTTCCTGATTTTTAGTATTTCCCCATGGACATGGAGGATCGCCAGGTCAATTCAAAAAGAACGCAAGGTCTATCTGTGGGATGTTCCTCGTGTAGAGGAGCCTGCAGCCCGGTTCGAAAATATGGTCGCTATGGAGTTGTGGAGGGCGGTCAGGGCGTGGAATGATATGGGTTACGGTCTGTTTTCACTGCATTTTATAAAAAACAAAGAAAAACAGGAAGTGGACTTTTTGATCGCCAATGGGCGTAAACCGTTTCTTTTGATAGAGGCCAAACTATCAGACACACAGCCATCTTCCGAGCTAAAAAAATTTCAGCGCACTCTGAAGATACCGGCGGTTCAGCTTACAAACGAAGGCGACAGATACCGAATACTGTCGAATGAAGACCAGTCTATCCTGGTTGCCCCGGCATACCAATGGCTTTCCCAGTTGCCGTAATGAGATTTCACCTTTTCTCAGCAGCCTTATCATAGTGAGAAAACTGCATGGAAAAGGTTCCCCGTCCCTGGCTGGCTGACCTCAAATCAGTGGAATAACCAAACATCCTTTTTAAAGGGATCAATGATTTTATGGTCTTGACCTTTCCTTTGGAGGCTATTTCCTCTATCTTCCCACCTCGGGAGTTGATGTCTCCTATTATTTCTCCTATAAATTCCTCAGGAACAACTATATTAACCTCCATGATAGGTTCCAAAAGTACTGGTTTGGCCATACTGTCCCCTTTGTTAAATGCCATAGACGCAGCAACCCTGTATCCCAGTTCTGAGGAGTTGGTTTCGTGAAAGGAACCGTCAAAGAGGGTTACTTTTATGTCCACTACCTGATAGCCATTTACACCACTAATTGCTGATTCTTTAATGCTTTCTTCAATAGCCGGTATATATTCAGGGGGTATTGTTCCGTTTTCTAAGTCATTGATAAAGCTGTTCCCTTCTCCCCTGCCCTGGGGTTTAAGACGTAACCACAGATGTCCAAAGTGTAGGCGTCCATCTATCTCTTTCTCAAATCTTCCCTCGATTTTAACGGGTTTCTCTATGGTCTCCCGATATACAACCTGGGGTTTCCCCACATTGACTTTCACATTAAAGTCTCGAAGCAATCTGTTTACTAATATGTCCAGGTGGAGTTCCCCCATTCCAGAGATAACTGTCTGCCCTGTATCCTCATCATACTTTACCCTAAAGGTAGGGTCCTCTTCAGCCAGCTTCTCTAAACAAAGGGGCAGCTTCTCCTCATCGTCTTTGGTTTTTGGTTCCACTGCCACTGAAATGACAGGTTCGTAAACATCTATTGATTCCAGGAGAATCGGATGTGCTTCATCGCACAGGGTATCACCGGTAGTAGTGTATTTTAATCCCATGGCTGCTACGATATCTCCGGTACGAACCAGTGGTATCCTTTCTCTTTTATTGGCATGCATCTTCAGGATTCTGGCCATTCTCTCTCTTTTGTCTCTTGTGGAATTGAGAACCTCGGCTTCGGCCTTCAAGATGCCTGAATATACACGAAAATAGGTCATCTTACGCCCTTGGTCCATCATAATCTTGAAGGACAGCGCAGAAAAATGTTCGTCATCGCTGCTTAACCGTTTCTCTTTTTCGCCGCTTACGGGACTGATACCCTCAATAGGCGGGACATCCAAAGGGGATGGCAGAAAATCAACTACGGAATTAAGAAGAGGCTGTATGCCTTTGTTTCGGAGCCCTGCTCCACACATCACAGGCACAAATTGATAACGGATAGTTGCAGCTCTGATAGCCGATTTGATCTCCCCCTCGGTTAAAATTTCTCCTTTAAGGTACTTTTCAGTCAGGAGATCATCGGTTTCAGCCACAGCCTCTATGAGCTTTTCCCTGTACTTCTGACTTTCGTCGAGAAGGTTTTCCGGGATGTCCCTCTCGTCAAAAGTTGCTCCAAGAGTCTCCTTATGCCACACTATGCTCTTCATCTTGATTAAGTCTATTATACCCTGGTAATCCTCCTCTTTTCCAAAGGGCAGCTGGATGAGTAAAGGGTTCGCTCCTAATCTGTCCTTCATCATTTCAATAGTTCTAAAAAAGTCAGCCCCAACCCTGTCCATCTTATTTATAAAGACTACCCTTGGCACATGGTACTTGTCAGCCTGATGCCATACAGTCTCTGATTGCGGTTCAACCCCCCCTACAGCGCAAAAGACTACTACAGCCCCATCCAGTATCCTAAGAGACCTCTCTACTTCTATAGTAAAATCTACGTGCCCTGGGGTATCTATAATATGGATTTCATGGTTTTTCCAGTTACAGGTAGTCACCGCCGATGTTATAGTGATCCCCCTCTCCTGTTCCTGAATCATCCAATCCATGGTTGCTTCTCCGTTATGAACCTCTCCTATTTTATGAGAGCGACCGGTATAGTACAGGACCCTTTCCGTAATGGTGGTCTTTCCAGCATCAATGTGGGCGATTATACCTATATTTCTAATTTGAGAGAGTCTATCTTTTTTTACCATCTACTTCCCAATAATCTTTGTATTGGCTTCGAATGGCATCATAGCAAAGATATGTCCGGCTATGGTTTCGACCTTCTTTCCTTCCACCAGAATCTGAACCTTTTCTATCCCTTTGAAATTCAAGGTAAGAGAATTTACAATGGAGTAAATTGTAAGCAGCTCTGCAGAACTCCCCCCGGGATGTCGACTTGTTAATTCAGAACTGAGATCAACAAAGGCAATACCGTCATGATTGATCGAAAGATTACGGAGACTTGTTCCAGGGGGTATTGTTCCAGTGAGGCTTGTCTTGGGCCCTTTAATCAGTTCTAAAATGACCTGTTTAGACTGGCTGGTTAAATCACCAGTAGCCTCAACATCTCTCTTTTCTCTAATTAGTTTTTCGCTATTTGGCTCAGCAAAATATAGGTCTACTACAATCTTCTCCTTTGCTTTGGTTGGAAGTATAGGGTATATCTTCTTATGGTATTTATAATAGATGAAGGAACCGGCCAAAAAGGCCAAGATGACAATTGTGAGTATGGGCAAAAAGACCCGTTTATGCCTGTTTTTTTTCCCTGTCTTACCCTTTTCTGTCTTCAATACCTTTTCTCCTCTATGCTATACTTATTCTTTTAACGTTTTTCAGCTCTGTTCCCTGTAAGAACCTGATTCCTGTTTCAACAAACTTCTCAGGCGCATCAGTAACATAGAACTCATGAACAGCACTCTTATCGCTGGTTTTTAGCAGGTTGCTAAACTTTAAGACTTCTGCTACTTCCGCTGCTGTCTCTTCGGCAGAGTCAACCAAGAGTACCTCATCGCCTAAAACCCTTCCGATTACGTCTTTTAACAAAGGGTAATGGGTACAACCCAGTATTAAGGTGTCAATATCTGCTTCCTTGAGTGCATGAAGATACCTTTTGGCAGTTAAAAATGCGATATCGTTATCTATCCATCCTTCCTCCACCAGGGGAACGAATAGGGGACATGCCTGACTGATTACCGTAATTTTGGGATCTACCCCTTTGAGCGAATTCACATAAGCGCCGCTTTTGATTGTCCTTTCTGTACCTATCACCCCCACTCGCTTTCGATTAGTGGCCTTTATTGCTTTCCTGGCTCCGGGTTCTATAACTCCGATAATAGGGAGATTGTATTTGTCCCTCAAGGCAGGAAGCCCAACAGCAGAAGCCGTGTTACATGCGACTACCAGCAGCTTTATGTCTTTACTTGACAAGAACTCTGCATTTTCCAGAGAATATCTGATTATAGTGTCGGATGATCTTATTCCATAGGGAACCCTCGCGGTATCACCTAAGTAAATAGTATTCTCCTTTGGAAGCGTATTTATCAATTCCTTTAAGACCGTCAATCCTCCGATACCTGAATCAAAAACCCCTATAGCTTTGTCCATATTTCACCATTTAAGCCAATCCGTTTGAGGCGTTTTCTTGCCGTTGAAGTAGTCGATATCAATCCCCCCTATTTATACACATTTACGGAATTATTTGGAATGCCATTTTATTTTACACATAATATGTTTGAGAACCGTTAATACCCGAATTTTTCATAAAGGGGTTTTTCTACAGGCTCAGCGACCAAAATCAGCGGTGGCTGTAAGACGTCCGCTGGTAATTTGTTAGGCTGAGGTATAATATCATCTGAAAAGTTGAGAATGAGTCCCTGTACAATAAAGAACAAGTTCATCATCATCTATTGCGTAAATCAGAATCCAGTCAGGTTCAATATGACAATCACGCTTATTCTTATATTTGCCACTGAGGGGATGGTCATGGTATTCAGGAGGCAATTTCCGTCCTTCTGCAAGTTCCTCAACAATACTCAGTAACTTCTCAATATCTTTCCCACTTTGTAAAAGTCGTTTGATATCTTGTTTGAACTGGGTTGTTCTCCGAATAGTCAGCTTCAAGACAACAAATCCTTTCGTAATTCTTCGACGGAATGAAATACAGGCATGGCGGATTTGTCTTCGGCAAATGCTTTCAAAGTCGTCTCATTCGGGATTTCAAGCTTGTCAAAACTACGTCGAATATCTTTATCCTCCAGAATGTATCGTGCGACGGTCAGTCGGTCTTTTTTCGGCAATGCA
>JBAZOX010000109.1:0-8252 GCA_041648535.1 Desulfobacteria bacterium
AGTTCAGTGCCAAACCAATCCTGACGCCACATCAATTGGAGCTTCTACAGAAAATTCTTTAATAATCTTTCCCCCCTATTGAACTTAGAGACATAGTGATTATTTTCTTAAGAAGGAAAGAGCAGAAATAGTCAGCAAACATGAATAGAATGTTTATAGGGAAGGTAAGATTGCTGACTTCGATAATCTTAAAAAGATGACCGACAGGGATTCAAGATTAAGGGTTCAAGAGGAAAAGGGTGAATTGATAAACAGAATTCTTGAAGTCATAGACAACTTTGAAAGGGCCATAGACTCAGCTAAAAACTATAGACATAGCCCTTTCTTTGATGGTATATTGTCTATATACAGACAACTCATATCGGTTTTAAGAGAATATAGAGTTGAACGTATAGACTGTTTAGGGAAAGAGTTTGACCCCAATTGATAAGCTCCTACGTCCATCGAAGGTTCATGTAGCTGTGAGAGAAGTTGAGGATAAAAAAATATGGCGATAAAATATAAAGACTACTATGAAATACTGGGTCTTAAAAGAGACGCCTCAGCAAAAGAGATAAAGAATGCCTATAGAAAGCTGGCCAGAAAGTACCATCCAGATGTCAACCCTGACAATAAGGAAGCAGAAGAGAAATTCAAAGAGATAAACGAGGCCAATGAGGTTCTGGGAGATCCTGGAAAGAAGACCAAATATGATCAGTTGGGACTCAACTGGCAGGCAGGCACTGAATTTAGACCACCCCCGGGATGGGAAGGTGTCGATGTAAGAATGGGTGATTTCCAAGACTTTGCAAGCATGGGTGGCTTCAGCGATTTCTTCTCTACCCTTTTTGGGCAGGCACAAGGGGGTGGTTTTTCACAAAGAACAGCCAGGAGGAGCAGGAAGGCCAGGGGAGCCGATATTGATGCCGAATTAACAATTCTACTGGAAGATGCATATAATGGTGGAAAACACAGTGTTACTCTTCAGAAAAGTGAAATATGCCCTGATTGTGGAGGGACTACCATAGCAGGTAAGAGAAGTTGCAGCGCCTGCAATGGTATGGGAATGATAGTGAAACCACGACGGCTGGATATCAAAATACCTGCTGGTGTCAAAGACGGATCCAGGATCAGGTTGGCCGGACAGGGAGAGACTGGTGTTGGTGGTGGTCCTGCAGGAGACCTGTACCTCGACATTAAATTGAAACCGCATCCTCATTTTACTGTGCTTGACCATGATGTACAGGTTGAACTACCCTTAATGCCGTGGGAAGCTATAATGGGTACAGAAGTGGAGGTATCAACTTTAAAGGGGTACGTTAAGATGAAAATACCCCCAGGTACACAGTCAGGGCAGCGCCTCAGGCTGAAGGGTTTAGGCTTGTCCAAAAAGGGCGGAGAGAGAGGGGATCAATACGTAAAGATAAAGATTGTTGTACCAAAAACAGTCAGTGAACAGGAAGGGGATCTCTATGGAAAGTTGGCCCAATTATATGATAATAAAATGAGTGGTTCAATCTTTGGGAAAACCAGGAGATAGACAATGGATACCAATAGACTTACTGAAAAGACAAGGGAAGCAATAAATAACGCCCAGAGCTTGGCGATAAAACACAATAATCAACAGGTGGACACTGAACACCTTTTTCTAGCCCTCCTGGATCAATCCGATGGTTTGGTTCCCAGGATCTTTGAGAAGATGGGGGCATCTGCCCAAGGTATCCAACAACAACTCCTTCGCCAAATAGAAAACCTTCCAAAAGTTACCGGTTCCGGTGCTGCTGCAGGTCAAATTTATATTACTGCCAGGCTTAACCGGGTACTGGTGGAAGGGGAAGATGAAGCTAAAAGGCTTAAAGATGAATATGTCAGTGTAGAGCATGTGGTCCTTGGCATATTAAACGATGAAAAAGACGCTATAACCGTTCTTTTGAAGGGTTATGGAGTTACCAAAGATGGGTTTTTGAGAGCATTAATGGATGTAAGAGGGAAACAGCGGGTAACGTCTCAGACCCCTGAGGACACGTATCAGGCATTAGAAAGATATGGCAGGGATCTGACCAGGGAAGCAGAGCGAGGCAAGCTCGATCCTGTAATCGGGAGGGATGAGGAAATAAGGAGGGTGATCCAGGTATTATCCAGGCGCACAAAGAACAACCCTGTCTTAATCGGAGAGCCTGGTGTAGGGAAAACCGCAATAGTAGAAGGATTGGCACAGCGAGTCATAAAAGGGGATGTCCCCGAAGGGTTAAAAGAGAAAAGGGTCATCGCCTTAGACATGGGGGCTTTGATTGCAGGTGCAAAGTACCGGGGAGAGTTTGAAGAAAGGCTTAAAGCGGTATTGAAGGAGATCCAGGAATCGGAGGGTAGGCATATACTCTTCATAGACGAACTCCATACGGTTGTGGGGGCTGGTGCCGCTGAAGGGGCAATGGATGCCGGCAATATACTAAAACCCATGCTTGCAAGGGGGGAATTGCACTGTATTGGTGCAACAACGCTAAACGAATATCGAAAATATGTAGAAAAGGATGCTGCTCTGGAGAGAAGATTTCAACCGGTATTGGTGGACCAACCTAGTGCAGAAGAGACCATATCGATACTTAGAGGTCTAAAGGAGCGATATGAGGTCCACCATGGGGTACGCATCAAGGACTCTGCCCTGGTTTCGGCGGCCGTATTGAGTAACAGATATATATCTGATCGATTCTTGCCTGATAAGGCCATAGACCTTATTGATGAGGCTGCTGCCAAGCTTAGGACAGAGATTGACAGCATGCCTTCCGAACTCGATGAAATAATGAGAAAGATCATGCAATTGGAGATCGAAAGGGAGGCATTAAAAAAGGAAAAAGATAAGGCATCTAAAGAAAGATTGGAAAAGTTGGAAAAGGATCTGGGAGATCTCAAGACTGAGGCCGATTCAATGAAAGAAAGGTGGCAGACAGAAAAGGACGGGATTCAAAAGGTCAGGCAGTTTAAGGAAGAAATTGAAAGGATAAAGGTTCAGATTGAGCAGGCAGAGAGGAATTACGATCTCAACAAAGCGGCTGAGTTAAAATATGGTAAACTTATCGAACTGGAAAAGGGACTAAAGGCTGAAGAAGAAAAATATCAACAAAATGGCGATAAAACAAAAAGGTTACTAAAGGAAGAGGTGGATGAAGACGATATAGCTGAGGTAGTAAGCAGGTGGACAGGCATACCTGTCCACAGACTGTTGGAAGGTGAAATCGAAAAGCTCTTGCGGCTGGAGGAACATCTTCACAAGAGGGTAATAGGACAGGATGAGGCGGTAACAGCGGTGGCCGATGCAGTGGTCCGTTCCCGTTCCGGGTTAAAAGATCCCCAGAGACCTATAGGCAGTTTCATCTTCATGGGACCATCGGGAGTGGGGAAAACAGAGCTGGCAAGGACTCTAGCCGATTTTCTCTTTGACGACGAGCAGGCCATGGTGCGCATAGATATGTCGGAATACATGGAAAAGCACACAGTAGCCCGTCTGATTGGCGCTCCACCAGGGTATGTAGGATATGAAGAAGGGGGGCAACTCACAGAGGCAGTGAGGAGAAAGCCATATTCAGTAGTTCTCTTTGATGAAATAGAAAAGGCGCATCACGACGTCTTTAATGTCTTGCTCCAGATCCTGGATGACGGACGTCTGACCGATTCCCATGGACGTACAGTAGATTTCAAGAATACAATAGTGATAATGACATCAAACATCGGCAGCCACTATATTCTGGATTATCGTGAAACTGACGAAGATAGTTATGATAGTATGAAGGTTCTCGTTCTAGAGGCACTGAGACAGCATTTTAGACCAGAGTTTCTGAACAGGGTTGATGAGATAGTTGTGTTCCACGCCCTCACTTTGGAACAGTTGAAGAAGATTGTAGATATACAGCTTGAGCACCTTCAAAAGCGGCTTTTGGAAAGAAGGATGGTTCTGAAGCTAACGGATGCCGCCAAAGATTATCTGGCTAAGGTAGGATATGATCCGACTTACGGGGCTCGTCCTTTGAAAAGGAGCATCCAGGCATATGTGGAAACCCCTATTGCCAAACTCATAATAAAAGGTGATGTTAAAGAGGGGAATGAGGTAGTAGGTGATTACGATGGGAACGTATTGAGCTTTAGTAACAACTCAGGCTGATAGACTGAAGGCTGAAGGCTTTTCGAGATGTTTTATAGACTTCAACCTTCAGCCTAAACACCTGGTTAGTTACGAGGAGGATAAAAAGCCTGCACTGTACAAAACATCCAGACAGGGAAGCTATCTCTATTTGCCAGAAATTTGGGATAGGGCAATGTGAAGAATGTATTGCCTGCAAGGACCCTAACTTATACTGTAAATTCAGGGACCACTGTATAGCATGGGAGTTACTTAAGGAGAAAAAGATCGTTCAAGGGAAAAGATGAAGCTAAAGATGGTTAACAACCTCAAATAAGTCCCATTTTGGAGGCAGATATGACACAAGAGATATCATTACTCATTGCACTTAGTGCTGGAATATTTACCTTTTTTTCTCCTTGTGTGTTACCCCTGATCCCCTCTTATATCTCCTTTATAACAGGATGTTCTATCAATGAGCTCTTAGATGAAAAAATACAAAGGACAAAGGCAGAGTGTTTTAGGAATATATTCCTGGAAACACTCCTTTTTGTCCTGGGGTTTGGGTTGGTTTTTACAGCTCTGGGGGCATCGGCAACTTATCTTGGCACCTTTCTATTTAACAACAAGAAGACAATTGAGGTAATCGGGGGGGTAATCGTTATTGCTTTTGGGATACACTTAACCGGAATCTTGAAAATAAAGTATCTGGAATATGAAAAGAGATTCCACCTGAAATATAAACCTACCAACCTCTTCGGTTCGTTGGTTGTAGGGGTAGCATTTGCTATTGGCTGGACACCCTGTATAGGCCCCATATTAGGGGGAATGTTAACATACGCTGCAGTGCAGGATACAGTTTACCAAGGTATGTCTCTTTTGGGTGTGTACTCGATTGGATTAGGTATTCCTTTTATCATTACAGGTCTGTGTATAGGTGCATTTTTCAGTTTCTTTCAAAAGGTAGTAAAGTATTCAAGGGTTATCTCTATAGCAAGCGGTTTATTGCTTATTATGGTCGGTATCCTTATTATGACTAACAACCTCAGTATAATCCAGTCTATCTTTGGAGTCTAGATATTTATATCCCGGTCATGGAAGCGGAAGTAGGGAATTGTAAATCGAATAAAAAAACAAATTTCCATATTACCCCAGAACGTATAAGAAACTCTAATTCTCTTCTTATACTAAAGGATAACCTCCTTTCTTAAATCCTCTACCTTTTTAGCATTCTCAGGTATCGTACCCTTAGGCACAAAATCAACCTTGTTAACTCTCACACGACATCTATTTTGGAAATCGTTCATAAAAGACCCGGTTATTGCATCCTTGTCTAAATCCTCTCTTTCAAGCTCAAGCTTTGCTGTTATGATGTCCTTCATATCTTCATGAGTAATGGCTATCTGAAATCTGGATATCCCGGCTATCCTTGAAACCACATCCCCTACTTCTATGGGATGGACGAACATACCCCTTACCTTGACTGCTTCTCCAACTCGGCCCAGAATCTTCGGGATACGATAGGAGGTTCTGCCACAAGGACATGGTTCGTCGGTAAGATAAGAGAGATCGCCACTGCCAAAGCGAATCCTGGGTAAAATATCATTGAATGTGGTAGTAACTACCAATTCTCCTACCTCACCACAAGGCAGTTGTTTTCCTGTTGCAGGATCAACGATTTCAACGATAAAGTCTTCCTCAATATGCATACCGGACTTTTCATCACATTCACATGCCGGTATTCCCACAGGCAGATATGCATAAATCTCTCGGGTATCTATACCGTAGTCCTCCTCTAAGCTCCGTCTTACAGGAGATGATCCAAGGGCAAGGGCTCGCTTTATATGGAAATCGCGCTTAAAGTTATATCCCAATTCTTCTGCTCTCTTTATAACGGACATGAAGAAGAGGGGGAACCCTGCAAAGAGGGTAGCCTTTAAATCGTACATGATTTGAACCTGGAGATCGGTATTCCCAAATCCGGTGGGTACTACAGTAATCCCCATAGAAGTCAAAATATCGTCAACCAGGAGTCCGGCAGGTACAAAGTGATAGGCTACGGCGTTTATAACTATGTCCCCTCTTTTTGCCCCTACCTTCCACAGCACCTTTTGCGCATGCTCTATATCAGCATCAGCAAGGGTCTCGTATTGGGGTCCAGGATGAACATAGATTCTCTTCAGGGTTTCATAAGGTACGGTCAAAAAGCCGCCAAAGGGGGGATTCTCCCGCTGCATTTTTATATACTCATCCCTTGTTATTATTGGTATCTTCTCTATGTCCTCAATCCTCTTTATCTGAGAAGGATGGAAACCGGCTTCATCAAATCTTTTCTTCATTGCAGGTGCCTTTTCATAGGCATGTTTGGTTATCCCCCTCAATTTTTCAATAAGGTCCTTCTCCCTTTCCTCAACTGGCTGCCGTTCTCTCTTATCAGTATAATCACCCATTTTTCTTCTCCTTTTGATTATCCTTGTAGGTTTATAAATTCCTTTGAGCGATCATTAAAAACCCCTCCTTTATATTAATTTACTCTGAATTGCCAACTCTGCTTGGTCTCTGCTGTAAATACCTGCCCCTTACTACTGACCACTGCCTGCTGGAATTCACCATGTACCTGAATATCTCCCGCTCTTTGGCGTATACTGTGTGAGGATATACCCGCCTCGTTTACCTCCCTTACGGTCGCCATAGGTAAAGCCTCCTATTATTAGTGCTCATTAAAAGGATTTTGAAAAGTATCCCTAATAGGGATTTTATAGATTTTTTGGGGGATCCACCTTAGCGAGTAGAATTATAGGAAAGTTAAGTACTTGAACTCCAAGGAAGAGTTAACCTATTGAATAAATAACAGATGGCTTTGACACCATAGAGTCTCTACTACCTGCTGCATGGGAGGATGGAACCTTGGAATAGTAGGTTTCATTCCGCTATTCCATTAGTTGGGAGAAAGTGGTCCAGGATTCGAGGGTTCAAGGATTCAAGTGTTTGTTTTCTAATGATTTTATCAACACTTTAAGCATCCTTTCACTCGAATCCTTGAATCCTTATCATCGATCAACTAATTTGGAGATGATCCTTATTTAATATAGTTATTGCCTTGCTTTCAAGAAAGAGTAACAGTTTGGGCTAAGATTCAAGCTCCTTCAAAATATCAGAAACCTTAAAAGCGGCATATTTGATCTTGAATCTGTTGAGCTCCTTAATGTTGTGATAGGAGTTAAGACTATCTTCATCAATGATAAGAGCGGGGATAACATCCATTATGGGTACACGTTTATCTTCCGCGTACCTCTTAGCCCAAAGTGATACATCCCTGAGTCCAAAGAAAGGGCTCTGTTTGTAATTTATCTTAACGATGTAATCTCTTCCTTCTGTATCAGCGAATATTATATCTGTACGGACACCACGGGCACTAGTAAGTTTATAATCAGCTATCAATGTGTCCCGATTAATCTTAACATCCAAGTAATTTTCAACCAGTTCCGGTTTCCTCTGAAAAAGTTTAATCACGTCCTCCCATTTAATCTCTTCTTCTTTCATCTACTCCTCCTCCATTTTGACTTTAAAGAGGCTCTCATCCTCTTCTCTCTCCTTTACCGCTGATTTGAGATGCCTTATGTAAATAAGGGAGTTAAATACTTCAACATAAATAAAGGATACCCCCACCTTCACGTGAGGGTATCCTTCTAGGTTTTGCTCTGCTTTGTACCTTCTACTTGCCAACGTCTTCAGGCCAATCCTGAGTAGGCGCAGGTACTTCTAAAGGCACCGGCTTACCACTCTTCCAGTACTTCTCTACAACTGGATGCCCCTTGTCTTTAAGAAATGCCTCTAAATCCGCCGCCTTAGGACTGTCTATCTCTGTGGCTATCTTGTCATAAAGCTCCTCCGGGATAGCATCGGCTATCTGTTTCTTTAAGCTCTCATGTACCCACACTATCCTCTCCCAACCACCATCTCCACGCTGAAAGGTCTTCTCTCTTACAAACGGTATGGCAGCTCCCATGTACCCATGCCCCTGTACTCCTCCGCATGCCTCGGCTGCCATCTTCGAAAAGGTTAACCCTTCTCCTAGTGGTGTCTCTCCTTTGTATGTCCTGTCTACAAGTCCTATCCCGTCAACCTGAGGGATATAAAATACTAATATTTCGAATCA
>JBAZOX010000110.1:0-8248 GCA_041648535.1 Desulfobacteria bacterium
AAAGCCAAGGCCAGAGGATACCGTACCATCAAAAACCTGATCACCATGATCTACCTCATTGGCGGTAAACTTGAATTCAGGCTACCCACATGAAACAGCGAGGAACCTATTAAGTACTATGTCCCCCGAATATCTGGAAGAGCCAAGTTATTCTAAAGTTTCTGTATAATTCCTCAACTCAAAGGATTCTGGGGAGTAAACGAAAACCATTTGTTTCTGGATTGACGACCCATGGTCTACAAAAAACTCCTCAGATTCCTCTTAACTATTATTGTAAATGATAAATATTATCTTGACATTTATTAATGGCTTATAAGATTTCTCTCGGAGCCTGCCCCGAGCAAAACAACAAGATTCCTCACTTCGTTCGGAATGACAAGCGAGGGGGTCGAAATGACATAGCGGGAGTTTTTCAAAGCTCTCATATTTTAGTAAAACCAATCAGGGTAAAATACTTAAAAATTTAGCGGCGGGCATGACCCGTACCCGACCATCGAGAAAATCTTCATTTCCTTCTAATGTGAGTTGATATAGAAAAGGAATATTTAACCGCTCCCCAGGATAGTTATCGTTCAATAAGCATGATATTTTTTACCATAAAGCAAAAAAAAACATAACTAAATTTGCCTATAAGCAAAAAAAGTTATAATTCTAGCACCCATTTCTCTACATACTTCTTTAGAATATCACCTTCACTCAAAAACCTTGAAACCCTGGAAAATCCTGAATACGATTGGTTGAAATAATTTCGTGGAGTATATTCAATCTCTGGTTTTATCAGGTACAGGTTTTCTTTAGCCCTGGTTGTTGCTACATAAAGAAGCCTTCTTTCTTCTTCGATACTTTCCTCATCATCCAAAGAATATGAGGATGGCAAGTAACCGTCAACGAGAAAGATTATGAAGACGGTATGCCATTCGAGTCCTTTAGCCGAATGGATTGTGGATAAGGTTAAATTTTCTTTATCCGTAACGCCTGCATCGATTTGACTCATTTCTAACGGGTCAAGGGTTACGTCAACTAAAAATTGCTCTAAATTATTGTATCTTTCGCAGATTTTTACCAATGAATACAGGTCATTGAGTCTTTTGTTGAAATCATCATATTTATTCTCTAAAAGAGGTTTGTAGTATTCAAGAAGTATCTTTATCTGTTCTGCGGGAACAGTCTCGTTGTCTGAAATCCACTCAATGGTTGAAGATAACCTATTTAAATCCTTATGATATTTTTTCTCGATGAATCTATTTTCTCTCAGGAAGTGTAACCCTCTCTTGTTGTCAACGATTTCAGAAGTAATGTCATTTGCTATCTTGGGCCCTATCCCTTCAATCAACAGTAATGCCCTGTGCCAGCAGATAGAGTCCAGGGGATTAAAGGCAATCCTCAAATGAGCGATTACATCTTTCACATGCGCTGTTTCAATGAATTTAAAACCACCGTATTTTACGTAAGGGATATTATGAGTTGCCAATTCAATCTCCAAATCATTTGAATGCCATGCAGCTCGAAACAGAACAGAAATATTGTTTAGAGATATACCCTCTTCTCTTAATTCCAAGACCCTTTGGACTATAAATTTTGACTGATAATTTTCATTTTGTGTCTCAATGAAAACAGGTTTTCGTCGGCCTTCTTTCCTGGTGAATAAGGTTTTAGAATATTTTTCCTTTGCACGTTCAATAATTTCGTTAGTCAGGTCAAGGACTGATTGGGTGCTTCTATAGTTTTGCTCTATGGTTATGATCTTTGTGTCTGGAAATATTTTGGGGAAGTCCATAATGTTTCTAAAATTAGCTCCCCGGAAGGAATAAATACTTTGAGAATCGTCTCCGACGGCCATAATATTTTGATGCTCTGAGGCAAGTAGCCGTACTATATTTGCCTGTAGTCTATTCGTGTCCTGGTATTCATCTATCATTATAAACCTGTAAAAATTGGATAGCTTGACTCTGATCTCATCGTTTTCCTGTAGGAGGATTTTCAGATAAATAAGCAGATCATCGTAATCCATGATAGACTTGGCTTTCTTATATCTTTTATATTCCTCGTATATTTTTTGCAGATCATTTGAATTTTCTGCGAATTGAGGGTAATCTTCTGCCAGAACGTCTTCAATGGAGCAGCCTTTGTTGATGGATTTGCTAATAACATTTGTAACAGCTTGTTTCCTGGGAAATCTTAATTCCTTCTTGTGAAATCCGAATTGTGCCCTTATCAGGTTAATAACATCTTCGGAGTCGCCGCGATCCAGGATAGTAAAATTATTGTTGAATCCAATAAGATTGGCATATCTTCTGAGGATGGTATTGGCAAAAGAATGGAAAGTCCCCCCTGATACCTTTCCGCATCTTTCGTCCAGAATTGCAGAGGCTCTTTTAAGCATCTCCTGGGAAGCTTTTCTGGTAAAGGTAAGCAGTAATATATGCTCTGGGTTTACACCCTCTTCCACCAATCTGGCTACTCTGTACACTAAAGTTCTGGTTTTTCCACTGCCTGCACCTGCAATAACCAGAATTGGCCCCTCAACGACCTCTACAGCCTTAAGCTGCGATTCGTTAAGCTCGTCTTCATATTTAATCTTAAAGGGCTTCTTTGCCCCTGATTCTAGGGTCTTTAAACTGTATTCTTTCATGATATTCCTTGAGTGCAGGCACAAAGAGACAAAGGCACATAGGCACAAAGTTTTAGGAAAACGATCGAAATGCAGGACACAACCTGTCCAAATACCGCTTTGTAAACACCTTATGAACTTAAGCAACTCATTCTCTTCATATCTTTCGACTTTGTGCCTTTGGTGCTCTGTGCCTTTGTGCCTACCTGAGTAGTTGCAACTAATATAAGATATTATCTATCTCTATATTCTTCGATGTTAACTCTATTATGTCTCCCATTTCAAGTGAAAAAATATCTACCTTGTGGTCAAAAGGTAAGACCCCCAACAGAGGGAGGCGTGACATCTCCTTTATTATTTCCGGATTTGTTTTTTCGGCTATCCCTGCTTTTTGTTGATCCATTCCGTTGATAATAAAGCCTCTGACTTCTATCCCCCTGTGCTGTGCTTCTCTTACAGTGAGGAGGGTATGATTGATTGTGCCTAGCCCAGGTCTTGCAACTATGATAACAGGCAAACCCAGCTCCTTTATCATATCCGAGACAAAGTAATCCTCTTTTATTGGAACTAAAATGCCCCCTATCCCTTCCACTACAATAAAATCGTGCCTCTGGCTCAGTTTGAAATAGGCATCGCGAATCTTATCCAATCCAATCTCAAACTTATCCAACCTCGAAGCAACCAGAGGAGACAGAGGCAGTTCTATGGTTATAGGATTTACCAGATCCGGTTCATCATCGCATCCGATGGATTTTAAAAGGAACTGGACATCGGTGGATATAAGCCCATCAGGGGTTCTGATAGCCCCGGTAGCAAAGGGTTTCATGACCCCTACGTTTATGCCTTTGGCCTTTATTGCACCTGCCAATCCAGCAGCCACTACTGTTTTACCAACTTCCGTATCTGTTCCGGTAATAAAAATACCTTTTCCCATTTAACAAATACCCAACCTTCGCCCCTCGCTCTCAAATACTGCCAATACCTTGTCTATCTGTTCATCTGTGTGGGAAGCCATTAAACTGGTTCTTATCCTACTCTTTCCTTCGGGAACGGTGGGCGGCCGTATTCCAGGGGCATAGACCCCCTTTTGGAATATTGCCCTTGCAAATTCCATGGTCAGGTTGGTATCACCAATCAGTATTGGTATGATCTGAGTTTGACTTTCCATGGTATTGTAACCCAGGTTTGTTAATCCCCTCCTGAATCGGGCAATGTTCCTCCATAAACGGGTTCGAATCGAAGGTTCCTTTTCCAGTAGGTCAATAGCTGCAATAGAAGAAGCACAAACACTTGGGGGTAGAGCTGTAGAGTAGATAAAACTCCTGGCCTTATTCCTTAAATATTCGACAACAACCTCTGATCCTGCTATATATCCACCCATACTCCCCAATGCCTTGCTAAAAGTTCCCATATGAATTAAATTTTCATCTGTTAAACCAAAGTGTTCTGCCGTACCTTTTCCGTTTTCACCAAGCACCCCTGTAGCATGGGCATCATCAACTATTACCAGGGCATCTTCTTTCCTGACGATACCTAATATCTCAGGCAAGGGGGTTATATCTCCATCCATGCTGAACACCCCATCGGTAACGATAAGCGTTCTCTTATGGCTACCCTTTGAGGAAGATGCGTTGCATTGTGAGAAAACCTCTTTGAGTTTTTCAATATTCTTATGAGGATAAACCCTTATTTTAGCCCCACTTAACTTGGAACCATCTACTATGCTGGCATGGTTCAGTTCGTCACTTAGAATAAGATCACCCTTGCCTGCTAAGGAGGTTATTACTCCAATATTGGCCATATACCCTGTAGAAAATACAATAGCCGATTGACATCCTTTGAATTTTGCCGTCTTCTTCTCTAACTCTTCATGAATTTCCATGTTCCCGGAAATCAGTCGGGATGCACATGCCCCTGTGCCATACTCCCTCAGGGCAGAAGCCGCGGCCTCTTTCAATTTGGGATGGGAGGCCAGGCCCAAGTAATTATTGGATGACAGGAGAATAACCTCTTTGCCATCTATTGAAACAGTCGTATCTATAGGCCCTACAATCCTTTTCATATCTCTATAGAGGCCTAATGTTTTCAATCTCTCTAGCTCTTGTCTCAAGAATTGATCTATAGTCAGGCTCATGGTAATTGGGTAACAGTTCACAGTTCACAGTTTATAGTTATGACACTTCTAATAGAATCGAAAGTGACCTTAAGCAACTCATCCAACTCTTGCAGTGTAACACTCAAAGGGGGCATAAGGACTATCACATCACCAAGGGGTCTCAGAATCACGCCCCTTCTTCTAGCCTCCATGATGACCTTTATACCTGTTTTATTGTGCAGGGGAAAGGGCTCTTTTGAATCCCTGTTTGAAACCAGTTCTATCCCAACCATAAATCCCTTTTGCCTAACATCTCCCACGTGCTCCAAATCCCAAAACCTCTTAAGACCCTTCTCCAGGAACTCAATCTTTTTCTGGAGCTCTATAATTGTTCTATCCTTCTCAAAGACGTCCAGACTGGCCAATGCAGCAGCACATGCCACAGGATTTCCTGTGTAGGTATGACCATGGAAGAAGGTCTTAAACTCATCGTATTCTCCTAAAAATGCATTATATATCTCATCGGTAGCAATGGTTGCCGCCAGGGGAAGGTACCCGCCGGTAATCCCTTTGCCCAATGTGAGAATGTCAGGGGTTACATCCTCGTGCTCACATGCGAACATCTTGCCGGTTCTGCCGAATCCCACGGCAACTTCATCGGCAATCATCAGGATGTTGTATCTGGTACAGAGTTGTCTTATCCCTTTGAGATAGCCCGGTGGAGAAACCAGCATCCCGGAAGCACCCTGAACCAGAGGTTCGATGATCAGGGCCGATGTCTCATGGTGATGTTTTTTTATAACCTCTTCTATCTGAGTCAGACACCCAAGGTCACAGGAGGGATAGGTCTTTCCAAGATTACAACGATAGCAATACGGAGATTCACCCTTTAGGGAATCAAAGAGCAGGGGTTGATAGGTTTTGTGGAACAAGTCGATCCCTCCCACACTTACGGCACCTATGGTATCACCGTGGTAAGCATTCTTCAACGAGACAAACTTTTTTTTATCAGAGCAGCCGTTGGGCTCTTGCAGCCAATATTGAAATGCCATCTTTAAGGCTATCTCTACTGCAGTAGCGCCACTGTCAGAGTAAAATACCTTATTGAGGCCCTTTGGGGTTATCTGTGCCAGCCTTTTTGCAAGCTCTATTGCAGGGGGATGGGATAAGCCGAGAAGGGTAGTATGGGACACCTTTTTTACCTGCTCTGTTATTGCCTGAGTTATCTCTTCCCGACAATGTCCGTGTACTGTGACCCATAAAGATGATATGCCGTCCAGGTATTTATTCCCATATATGTCCCATAGAAAGGAACCCTCTCCTCTCTCAATAATGAGCGGTTTTTCTTTGACGTAATCCTTCATCTGGGTAAATGGATGCCATATATATCTCTTATCATCCAGCTCAAGTTGCAAGTGCCCACTCTCGATGACCATTTATTGCCTCCTATATATTTCGTGAATCGAAAGTCGGGAGTCTATTTTCGTAAATCGTAAGGCGTAAATCGTTAATCGTTACACCATTCACCATTTGCGATTCACGATTCACGATTTCCGCCTTGGGGCGCCAGCATCAGATCCTCTATCAACTGTAAATCCTCCCTGGGATCACTGCCGGAGGTAGTCAGATAATTGCCTATCATGGTTGCGTTTGCACCGGCCAGATACATCAGGGGCTGAATACCTCTCAGATTCCTTTGCCTTCCACCACATACCCTTATATCCTTTGTGGGATGAATAAATCGGAATACTGCTATAATCTTTAATATCTCCATTGGAGGGATAGGAGGGGCATTTTCTAAAGGGGTTCCAGGTATGGGGTTTAAGAAATTGAGTGGGATTGAATCCACCTCCAATTCCTTTAGGGTAAAGGCGAATTCCAGCCTTTGCTCCGGGGTCTCCCCAAGACCGAATATTCCACCACAGCAAACCCTGAATCCCTCTTCCTTTGCTATCTTGACTGTGTTTACTCTTTCCTGATAAGAATGGGTTGTGCATATCTTTGGGAAGAAGCTCTCTGATGTTTCCAGATTGTGGTGATAGCGCTCCAAACCTGCTTTCTTCAAGTCACGGGCAGTTTCTCTCGTCAGCGTTCCCAATGAGGCACATCTTCCTATGTCTACCCTGGAGGGCATATCTTCAATTGCGGTGCATATAGATTTCAATTCTCCAGGGTCTTTGATGTTTTCCCCGCTTACAACTATACCAAACCTGTTCGCCCCAATATTAGAGGCTTCTTTTGCACTTTCTGCAATTTTTTCCATACTTACCAGAGGGTATCTTTCAATATCAGTTATGTAATGAGCCGATTGGGAACAGAAAGAGCAGTCTTCGCTGCACCTGCCCGATTTTGCATTTATAATAGCGCAGAGATCAATAACATGGCCTTTGAGTTCTTCTCTTATGATATTGGCGAAACTGATCAAAGAAACAATATCTCTCTGTCTTGCAATCTCCATAAGGCGGGATGCCTCCTCAAAGGTAGCCTCTCCGCCTTCCAATACCCTTTCGGTTAATCCACAAATAAATTTTAACACGTTGAAACCTCCTCATAACTATAGAACATTTAGGAATTAAACGTCATATCGACCGAAGGGAGATATCTTCTAATAATGCATATTCATTAAGATTTCTCGCGGAGCCTGCCCTGAGCGAACAGACAGATTTCTCGCTACGCTCGAAATGACAGATGACAGCATTGCATATGTATTTATAAAACGATGTACTAGAGGCTATACTATATAGTTTTCTAACACTGATCACCGTCACGGACCACTGTCAACCATCACTTAGTTGTATGGTTTACAAATAGGTCAAAAAAAATTATTGGTCAATCTTTAAAGATACATCGCCACTGAAAATCCTCTTTCTTTTGCCTTTATAATCCAGAAGAATAAGACAACCATCTTCATCCACGGACTCAGCAACCCCCTCTTCTGTAATACCAAAAGAGGTTATCCTTACAGTTTTTCCGGTTATTAAAGAGTGGGTGTTCCATTCACTGCGAATTTGAGTCACCCTGCCTTTCTTAAATAAATTGCAGCCTTTCTCTATCTCTTCCAGTATAGATCGGAGCAGTTCTACTCTGGAGATTTCTTTACCTAATGCCTTTGAAAGGCTTGTAGCGGTATCCTTAATCTCCGGATAAATGGAAGGATCAAAATTCACGTTTAACCCCACTCCTACAATTACAAAATTTACCCGATCCTGCTCAGCACTAAACTCCGTCAGAATCCCACCTATTTTCTTACTGCCTATGTATATATCATTGGGCCATTTTATGAGGGCGTTCAGGGTGGTAATGGTTTTAATTGCTTTGACTATAGCCAGAGAGGTAAGCATTGTTAGTGAGAATACCTGCGAAGGCTGAACCTCTGGACGAAAGATTATAGACATCAGAATATTTTTATAGGCAGGGGATAACCAATTTCTATCAAGTCTGCCCCTTCCCTTAGTCTGCTCCTCCGCTGTGACAACGGTTCCCTCTTTCGATCCATCCATTGCCATGTTTTTGGCGATCAGGTTTGTTGATTCGGTCTTTGG